>JBEHXD010000239.1:0-7869 GCA_048498875.1 Verrucomicrobiota bacterium | reverse complement strand
CGCCCGTAAAATCCTGGGTGCTCATCGGTCTGCTGGCAGCGACGTCGCCGACGATTCACGGCTACGCCAAAGCGAAGGAAAAAGAAAAAGTCGACGGTCCCACAGTCACGCTCCCGACCTTCGTGGTCATCGGCACGCGCATCCCCACCAGCTGGCTGGAAGTTTCCTATGAATGCAAGGGGCCGCTGCCGATCGACCGGATTAAAAAGGCGTGGATCAGCAAGGTCGGGCGCGGCACGCCGGCGGACGACGCCGGGCTGAGAACCGGGGACGTGCTGCTGTCCTTCGACGGACAGTCAGTCGATTCCCTGACCGGCCTGTCATTGCAGGACAGTCTCCATCGGGAACGCGAGTCGGGGACGAACCTCGAAATGATCGTGCAAACCAAAGGGTCGGAAAAGCGCACGGTCGCCATTGTGTTCAAATAATCGGGGTATCCGTTCCGCGCCGTTCATTTTCCTCGAAACAAAACGGCTTCGACGATGTTCTAAGTCCAATGCCGCGCGCTTTTCTGTTTTTCATCCTGAGCACCGTTGCCGCAGTTGCCGCCGATCAGGCGACAACCGACGAGATTACCGGGCTTTTCAAGCAACACCGTTGGGCGGACGCCCAGGCGGCGCTGGAAAAGATCACCGCGGCGGACCCCAACGACGCCCAAGCCTGGTTTTTGCTGGGTCAAACTTACGAGGCTCTAAACAGTCTGGATAAGGGCGTAGCGGCTTTGGAGAAAGCCACCGAACTCGCGCCGGCCATGAGCGAGTACCAGCGAATTCTCGGTGACGCCTACGGGGTCAGTGCGCTCAAGGCGGGTTTGTTTGCCAAAATGGGTTGGGCAAAAAAATGCAAGGCGGCCTACGACAAGGCCGTGGAGCTCGACCCGAAGAGCATCCGCGCCCGCAACAGCGTCATGGAATTTTGCCGCCAGGCGCCCGGCTTTCTTGGCGGCGGTATGGACAAGGCGTATGAACAGGCGGCTGAAATCAAGAAACTCGATCCGGTGCGCGGACGCCAGGCGTATGCCCAACTCTATATTTCCGAGAAAAAATATGCCGAGGCCTTCGGCCTGTACGAAGATTTCCTGCGTGAAAATCCCGGCAACGACGATGCCTTGTACAACATCGGACGCATCGCGGCGATCTCAGGCGAGCAACTTGATCGCGGTCTCGCGACCCTGACCGAGCTGCTTTCCCACCCCGGAAAAAACAAGGACTCCAACGTCAACACCCGCATCGGCAATATTCTCGAAAAGAAAGGTGACAAGGCGGGGGCAAAAAAAGCCTACGAAACCGCACTGGAGGGTGATCCAAAATTTGTCCCGGCACTCGAGGCGCTCCGGAAACTGAACGCGGGGTAAGAGCCACTCGCCGCCCAATCGCGCGCGAAACGAAGTGAGCAAACTGCCCGGATCGACCGATGCCTCACCGGACGCTCATTCTTGGGTGGAGCGTGACCTCCGGGCGCGCTTTCAGGATTCGCGCATCACGCAACGCGCCCGGAGGTCGCGTTCCACCTGCCGCCGCAGTGGGCTCTCACTGATGAATAATATCGATGAGGCCATTTAGTGGGGTGCGGCGGTAACCCTTGGCATGTGAGCGGCTGTTACCGGTGTGGTCTTTTCCACCACATCCATGAACATCCTGCCCGCCCGTTGCCTCGGACCCGTTCGCTCCAATCGCTTTTATCAGCTCGGACGAATCATCGCCTGGTTGCTCGCGCCAATCAGTGCTTTCGCGCTCGAAGTCCCCTACGACTACGTTGTGCCCTGCACACCGGAAAATGCGATTTTTGGTTATTTTTCCCCGACCAAAAAACCCGTGCTCACGATTAAGTCGGGCGCCGTGGTTCGCATCGAGGGCGGTGGTGGAAACAAATGGAAGGATACCGACGATCCCGATGTTTGGCTGAAGGAAAATAATATTCCGATCACCGTCGAGTCCAACGGACCCTTGGGCGAAATCGTGAAGGCGATCAAGGAGTCGCCCAATCGACTGCCGCCTCCGCCCGACGCCAAACCGGGGACCCGCGTGGGCGGACATTTTCTCATCGGACCAATTTATATCGAGGACGCCGAGCCGGGTGACTCGCTCGAGGTGCGCATTCTCGATATCACTCCGCGCCTGCCCTACGGGGCGAACAGCGCCACGCCCACGGGCGGCGGTCTGCCGGGCGTGATGCCCCGGCCATTCAGCAAGGTCTATATGATCGACCACAAGCGCAACACCGCCGTGTATGACAAGGATGTGGAAATTCCTCTCGCCCCCTTTAATGGCGTGAACGCCACCTGCCCGCCCGACTCCGAGGGACCAAATCGAAAATCCGGTCCTCCCGGGGTTTTCGGGGGAAATCTCGACAGCAAGGATCTGACCACGGGCGCGACCCTGTATCTCCCGATTTTCCAGAAAGGCGCCCTGTTCTACACGGGGGATTGTCACGCCGCGCAAGGTGATGGGGAAATCGCAGGAGATGCCATCGGGACCGCCAACACCACCACGTATCAGTTCATCCTGCACAAAGGCGTCACGCTGAAAGGTCCGCGGGCGGAAACCCCGGGTAACTATATCGTCTACGGACTCGATCCGGACCTCGATGCCGCCATGAAAAACGCGATGCTCAACACCCTGGACTTTCTGAAGGAAAAACAGGGTTATGATCAAATGCAGGCGTACACGCTCTGCAGCGCGGCCGTCGACTTTCACGTCACCCAGGTCGTGGACAAGACGTTGGGCATCCACGCCAAGATCGCGAAAAAATTATTCGTGAACGACAAGGACAACTACTGGTACCGCGTGCCGCGGTTCTAAGCGTTCCCGGACCCACGCCCGATTTCGCCGTCCAACAAAATCCACATGACTATTTTTTTCCGCCGCCTTGTCCGCTCGGTCACATGCGCCTTCGTGCAAATCGAAATCACCCTGCACGACGCGATCATGGCCTGGGGCATTCAGGGTCCGCGTCCGGAAAAAATACCTGTTCGCGAATCCGACACTTACCGGCGTCGCTCCCCTTGAATCACGTATTGGAAATCAAATCGCTGGCCAAGGCTTACCGCACTCCTGAGGGTGACGTGAAGCAGGTGGTATCGGTCGGCGGATTTTCCATGGCACCCGGCGCGCAGATCGGACTGAAGGGCGAAAGCGGCAGTGGCAAAACCACGTTTCTCAATCTGATCGCCGGCATCGTCAAACCCGACGCCGGCTCGATCAGGATCGCCGGGCAGGAAATGACCGGACTCGGCGAATCCCAACGCGACCGCTTTCGCGCGACCACCATCGGTTGCGTGTACCAGAGTTTTAATCTTCTCCAAGGGTACACGTGTTTGGAAAACGTGCTGCTCGCGATGGCGTTTGGCGCGGGTCGGGACCGCGCTTTCGCGACCGCCCTGCTGCAGCGAGTCGGTCTGGCTGAACGTCTCCACTACCATCCCCGCCAGCTTTCGGTGGGACAGCAACAACGCGTGGCCGTGGCCCGCGCCCTGGCAAACCGGCCCAAGCTGGTGCTCGCCGATGAGCCCACGGGAAATCTGGACGCGACAAACGCAGTGGAGACGCTCGCATTGCTGCGCGAAACCTGCCGTGAGCACAATGCCGCCCTGCTGCTCGTCAGCCATGATCGCGATATCCTCGCGCGTTTCACCCACAACGAGGAATTCCAGCGCCTGAACACGCCTGCCAATTCCCTCGCCGCGTGATCATTCCCCACATCGTCTATAAAAGCCTGCGCCAGCATCTCGTCTCCACGCTGGTCTCGGCTTCCGCGATCGCCCTGGCCGGAGGACTGTTGATGGCGGTCTGGGTCATGCGACAGGAATCCAATCGGGCCTTCACGAGCGTGACCGGCGGATTCGATGCGATTCTTGGAGCGCGCAGTTCGAAGCTGCAGCTGGTGTTGAATGCGATTTTTCACCTTGAGGACAGTCCGGGCAACATCAGTCCGGCCGACGTGGAGCTCATCGGGAAAAATCCCAACGTGGACCTGGCCCTGCCGATCGCCGTGGGCGACAACTATAAAGGGTATCGCCTGGTCGGAACCACGCCGGTGTTGTTCGAGCGCGTGGAGTTCTCACCGGGAAAACGTTACGAAATCCTGCCGGGAGGAAAACCATTTTCCCCGGGTGAAAAGGAAGCGGTTGCCGGCAGTTTTGTCGCGAGGCAACTCGACCTCAAGGTCGGTGATACCTTCCATCCTTTCCATGGCCTGCTCTACGACGAGAAGATGCAGCACGCGGAAACCTACGTCATCACCGGAATCCTCAAACCCACCGGCACGCCCACCGACCGGGTCATCTGGATTCCGCTGGAGGGCGTGCAACGCATGAGCGGCCACGACGCCAAGGCCGCAACCGAGCTCAGCGCGGTCCTCATCAAGCTAAAGCAGGAAAACCCCATGAGCGGATTCCAGCTGGACATGCTCTACAATAAACGCGGCAACAAGCTCACCTTCGCCTGGCCGATCGGGGCCATTCTCGCCAGGCTTTTCGATAAAATCGCGTGGTTCGACAAGATCCTCGCCTTTGTTTCCTACCTCGTGGTGGTAGTCGCCTCCGCCTCCATCCTCGCGAGCATCTACAATTCCATGAATGAGCGGCGGCGGGAAATCGCCATCCTGCGGGCGCTCGGCGCGCGACGGCTCACCGTTTTCGGCGCGATCGTCGCGGAGTCAGCAGCCATCGCCGGTCTCGGCATGCTGATTTCATTTCTCGTTTACGCCGTGATCGTGCTGGTGGCATCGGGGATCATCCGGATTCAAACCGGCGTGGTGATCGATCCGCTCGAGTTTCACTGGGTCATGCTCAGCGCACCCGCGGGGATCACCGCACTTGCCGCCTTATGTGGCATTTTTCCTGCAGCCAAGGCCTACCGCACCGATGTCGCCAGCAACATGTCACCGCTTTCGTGAGCTTCATCAAAACCTTTCCTTCCCTCATTTTGCGCATCGCGCAGTGGATCGCCCTCGTTCTCTTCACGGCGGGCGTCGTGGCGGCGGAAGCTGTTCCTAAGGTGACCAATCCTACTCCTGGCAAAATCAAGGTGGACGGGCGGGAGGTTTTCGCACTCGGTTTCGACAAATTATCCGCCTTTCCCTACAAACTGCTCGATGCCGGGACCGGAGCGACCCCCGCGGAAATTGCCGAACACGTTAAAATCGATCAGGTGCCCTCGTGGATTCACGTGTACGACCGGCAGGAAGTGCTCCTGACCGGATACATGATGCCGCTTCAGATCGAGAATGGCCGCTCGAAAAAATTCGTGATGATGCGGGATGTGACCACGTGCTGTTACGGCGCGGTCCCCAACATGAATGACTATTTGATCGTAACCATGAAGGGAGACGGCATTGAAGTCGTGCAGGATGTGCCGGTGGAGCTGCTGGGAACTTTTCACATCGATCAGCGTTATGAAGGCGGTTACGTGGTTTCGCTGTTTGTAATGGAAGGCGAAAAGTTACTGGGCGTTAAAAAATGAACCATTCCTCCCCAGCCAGATCGGAGCCGGGGCGGAAACAGGATTCGATTCAGCCTCAGCTCGCCGCGAAAATTGTCATGGGAGCGCTGATCGGCTCACTGGTGATCTGCTTCCTCAGTCTTTTCCTGGGTTGCACGAAGAAGGAAATCCCACCGACGGTCGCGCCGTTTCCCGCCAGGCACGAACATCACCCACCGCATGGGGGCACGCCGGTGGTGTTGGGCGACGAGTCCTATCACCTGGAATTCGTGCTGGATCCCGTGGAAGGTAAATTGCAGGCCTTCATTCTCGATGGAGAAATGGAGAATTTCATCCGTGCCACCGCCCTCCGGTTTGAAGTGGTCGCCATCGTGAACGGTGAAAAACGTCCGCTCGTTTTCGATGCCGTCGCCGACAGTGCCACCGGGGAAAAAGTCGGCGACACCGCGCTGTTCGAAGCCAGCGCCGATTGGTTGAAGAGCACGCCCAAATTCGATGCGACCCTGGTTTCCCTATCCATTCGCGGCACCAGCTTTGAGGCCGTAAAGTTTAATTTTCCGCTCGGCAACGACCGAGATTGAACCGGCGCGGGGAATTCAGCGCGTTCGGCTTTCGTGAATGTTTCACGAGGAAATGACACGTAACGAGAAGCTCATGACAATTTTTCATGAGGAACGAAGCGTTCGCTGATGGCACCGGCCGTGCTCGAAATCGGCGCAGTTCTCCGGGCGATTTCGTGCGGGGACCATTTTCCCGTTCGTCCGCCACATCCGGTTATTTTCCGCTCATATAAACCCACCTCCACCACCCATGCATTCATCCGTTAAATTATTCCTTGGCGCATCCGTCGTCAGTGCGCTCCTGGCCGGCCCAGTCGCCGCAATGGAAATAACGCCCGACTATGTTGTGCCGTTTACGCCCGAGAACGCGATTCTCGGGCATTTCTCGTCCACGAAAAAACCGGTCCTGACCGTAAAGTCAGGTGCCGTGGTTCGCCTGGAAGTCGGCGGTGGCGCACGCTGGGGCGACAAGGATCCGGACACCTGGCTGAAGGAAAACAATATCCCCACCACCGTGGAAACGTGCCCTGCGCTCGCGGAGACGATCAAGGTACTGAAGGAGACCACCAATAAACTGCCCCCTCCGGAACCTGCACCGGGCACTCCACCACCCGCGCCCGGATCGCCGCCCCGCACCGGTGGTGGCCATATGTTGGTGGGACCGGTTTATATCGAAGACGCCGAGCCCGGCGACACGCTCGAGGTGCGCATTCTCGACGTCACGCCGCGCATTCCCTACGGGGCGGTGGGCGCAAATCCCGGCAGCGGTGCCCTCGCCGATCTGGTGCCGAGGCCCTTCACCAAAATCGTACTGCTCGATCTGAAACGCAACGCCGGCATCTTCGATGAAGCAGTCGAAGTTCCACTCGGGCCGTTCAATGGCGTAATGGCCACCTGTCCACCCGATTCCGAGGGTCCCAACCGTCGCTCGGGTCCGCCCGGAGCTTTCGGCGGCAATCTCGACTGCAAGGAACTCGTCGCGGGGGCCACGCTTTATCTCCCGGTGTTCCAGAAAGGCGCCTTGTATTACACGGGGGATTGTCACGCCGCCCAGGGCGACGGCGAGATCACGGTGAACGCGATCGAAACCGCCAACGTCAGCACGGTTCAGTTTATCCTGCACAAGGGAATGAAGCTAAACGAGCCGCGGGCGGAAAATGCGACTCACTACATCACCTTCGGCCTCGACCCCGACCTGGACAAGGCCATGCGCATGGCGATGATCGAGACCGTCGATTTCCTGAAGGAAAAACAAGGTTACGATTTTCACCACGCTTACACGCTGACCAGCATCGCCGTCGACTTCCGGGTGACGCAGGTCGTCGACAAGACCCTGGGCATTCATGGCATGATTCCCAAAAAACTCTTCGTAAAAGACGCGAACCCGTACTGGTTCCGGCCGCGCTGATTGCGGGATTCGGAAGAAATCCCCGCACAGTCATTTTTGGATTCGTCCGCCATCGCTTCGTCGATGGCGGACTTTTTCGTAGAATAAATGAGCAAGTCGCAGGTGAGAAAACGAATCCCACCTTGCGCGGTTTCAGTTGACCGACCCGGAAAGATTCCGACCCCTCGTTACTGCCACCGACAAAAATGAGTTTTACTTTGGACTGTGGTTTGGACTGTAGGAGCGGCTTTATGCCGCGATTCAACGTCCTGATCGCCGCATAAAGCCGCTCCTACACGGGAAACCGGACAGCAACTCATGGTGGAACGCGACCTTGTAGGACCACTGGCCAAGATCGCGGAACGTGCTAGTGAAGTGATCTTGGCCAGTGGAAGGCAGGGGCGGGAGGCCGCCCGTCCCTGCCGCCTCTTGCGTCAGCTCGTAATCTTCGACCAGAGACTTTGAGCTCGTCCTCTACGCG
>JBEHXD010000238.1:0-7892 GCA_048498875.1 Verrucomicrobiota bacterium | reverse complement strand
ACCACACAGGGATAGATCAGGCGGTCGCACTGCGGCGTCTGCTCAAACGCTTCGGTCGCCGTGGCGTAATCCCGGCAGGTGGGGAGCGCAGGGGCGCTATCCGGCTTCCCCAGCATGCGTTTAAATTTCCGGATCGCGCGGATCGGCAGGGGCGGGATAGCTGGCGGACGCGGCGCCCGGATGCGATCAGCAGCAAGCATGAAGGGCTGGGGCGCATGCGGAATTACGGCGTCGAAGCCCAAGGCGTGCACTGACACTGGCGGCTCGGAGGAGACGCCCACGATATGCAGTCCAGCCAGGCCAGCCCGCACCGCCATCTCACGCCATAATTTCAAAATCGCAGGCGCGTCCGGCAGGCCGGCCGGCGTGTAGATGATAAACATCGGCTTGCCGTCGACGCGAATATAGCGCGGGTCGCGAAAGGCGCGCAGCACACAGTCAAAATGCGCCTGATGGTCGGCGGGGCCGGGGTAGGTCTGCTCCATCAGCTGCTGATTGCGCAGCCCATGCCATATGCCGGTCCAACTTTCGTTCGCCCACCCCAGGCAAAAGGGGAAATCCGGCCGGCCGGATTGCAGCACTTCCTCGAACGGTCGCTCCAAGATACGCCGGCCGCCGCCGAACCAATAGTGCCAGTAACAGAAGCCTTCCACGCCGTACTCCCGCGCGAGCGCCGCTTGCGCTTCCCGGGTCTCGGGCACACGCAAATCGTAAAAACCGAGTTCACTCGGTAGATCGGGCTGATAATGGCCGGGGAACAACGGACGGGCCTTGGTGACATTGGTCCATTCGGTAAACCCCTTGCCCCACCATTCGTCATTCTCGGGAATGGGATGAAACTGCGGCAGATAAAAGGCGATGCAGCGGGCTTTTTTCACGTCGGAAGGACTCGAGATCGATTTGGGGGACTAGCCGTTCGCTGGATGTCCCACCGACGCACGGATACGCCGGAGGCGGGAGCCGAGGCCACGGCGCAGATACCGCCATAGCCGGACGGCTCGCGACTGGTCACGGAGCAGTCGCTTATACAGGTCGTCCATTTCGGCCCGTTTGACGGTCAAAATGCCGGACATTTTGGGGTCGTCCCGGAATTCGCCCAACTGTTTATCGATGGCTTGGAGATAGCCTGTCCGCATCGCTCGTAGGTTGCGGCTCATGGAGTTGGCATGGGTGCGGTAGTAGGCCAGGACCTCCGGGCAATAGACCACAGTACGGGCTTGTCTCGCGATACGCATCCAGCACTCCCAATCCTCGTGGTTGGGGAGCGATTCATCGAAGCGTATATTCAGGTGCCCAAAAAAGTCGGCGGTGAACAGGTAACAGTGCGCGGGGATCGAAACGCGGGTTTCCCAATCGGCGGCGAGCCGCTGGAGGAAGCGGGCATCGGCCGGAGGCAGGCGCATGTAATTCTCGTCTTCCCGGTACACCGAATAGACGTCGGCCATTTTGCTTTTACGGTAATCGCAATAGCAGAGTGCCTGCGCCGGCGACGCCTGCCGGGCGAGCGCCGCGATCTGGATGGCGAATTTCTCGGGCAGGATGACATCGTCCGAATCGAGAAGTTGGATGAATTTCCCCCGGGCCTGCGCGAGGCCTGCATTGCGCGCGCTGGACAGTCCGCCATTTGGTTTTTCGATGTAGCGGAAGCGCGGGTCTTTCTTCACCCACTCGGCCGCGACGGCGCGCGTATTGTCCGGCGAGCCGTCGTTGACGATCAAAACTTCCCAATCGGTACAGGTCTGAGCCTGAATGCTCGCGAGAGTTTCAGGCAAAAAACCCGCTTGATTGTAGCAAGGAACAATCGTGCTGACGAGTGGTTGAGCGGCTTGCATTCGACGACTTTATATATCTGTCGACGGCGATATATGCTCCGGACTCTCGGACCTCAGAGCGAGCGAGCGATGGCTTCGGCCAGATCCCAGCCGTCCTGATCGTCGATATCCACCGATTCCTTGCGTGGAGTCTCGAGCAACAGGGGGCGCCGGCCGATGCGGGCGTTGGTGGCCGCAAACGAGTCCCGGCTGAAGAGATACAGATTGGAGTTTTCCTCGAACCACGGCTCCAGGTCTTGAGTGCGAATCAGGTTGTTGGGATCGTGGTTCACCGGCGAGGCATCGGTCCGGTAAAACCGCGTCTGGAATTTATTGACCGTGAAAAGACTGTCGTTTTTTCCCGCCTGCACCGCCGCCCGATAATCGGTGATGGCTTTCCGGATCGTGTTGGCGCTCAGCAGCGGATTGGTGGTGTGCGTCATCAGGTAGGTATCAGCGGCAACCGCCGCGAGGTCGTCGGCGAGCACGCGGTTCATGCTGACCATATCGCCGCACAACTCGGGCTTGCGATCGCGGATCAACACACGGTCGCTTTCAACCAAGCCGTGCTCGGCAAGGATGGTGCGCGCGTCGGTGTTGATGACAACCTGTGTCACCTCGGAGACCGAGAGGAGAGAATCCAAAACCCATCGGAACAAGGGGCGACCGGCGAAAGAGCGGAAGTTTTTTCCGACCACACGCGCGCTATGGGCCTTCATGGGGAGGAGCGCGACGAGACGGCGATTGCTCACGGGCGAGGAAGCAGAGGAGAAACCTGAGGACATGCAGACGAATGGGTTACTGGCGGTTGCGAGTGGAAATAAAGCTGCGCATTTTTTCGAGCGCGACAGTGCTGCTCTTGATCAGCATGGTGATGTCGAGGCTGTAGGCCAGGAGACGGTATCCTTCCGTGGCGCGTTTGATTAATTCCTCGGTATCCGGTTGCACGACGTGGATCCCGGCCGGGATGCCGCGGCGCTGGCAGGCAACGAGGATGCGTTCGCGTGCCGCCAGGTAATCAGGATGGTCGAACTGGGCGGTGATGCCCATCGACGCACTGAGGTCGTAAGGCCCGATGAAGACCGCGTCCACGCCCGGCACGGCGAGGATGGCGTCGATGTTATTGACGCCCTCGATGTGCTCGATCTGGACCGCGACCAGGATCTCCTCATTGACCGCGACCACCTCGCGCCCGAGGTTGATGCCGTACTGGTTGGCCCGGCAAAAACCCACGCCACGCCGGCCAGCCGGCGGATATTTGACGGCGTCCACCAAGAGTTGAGCCTGCTCGGCGGTGTTCACCAGCGGGCCGATCACTCCGCGCGCACCCGCATCGAGATAGCGTTTGACGAGGGAGTAGTCGACGCCATGCAGACGCGCCATGGGAGCGCAGTCGGGATTGCCGGATACGATCGCTTGGAAGAGCGCCTGGGCCTGCGGGAGGTCCACGGCGGAATGCTCGAGATCGACGCAGACATAGTCGAAACCGCAACACGCCAGCAGTTCGGCAACGATGGGACTGCCGGAATTTAGCCAGGTGCCGACGACAGTCTGCCCGGACCTCAGGGCGTGGCGAAGATTTTTCATACGCGGGAGCGGGGAATGGGATCAGCGGTTGGCGAGCAGGTGGACGCCGACTTTGATGACGGCTTTATACACGGAGCGATGCACGCCGTCGGCGATCTGCGGGAGATGGGCGTCGGACGGAAAAAAAATGACAAAGTGGCCCGGCAGTTGATGCACCTGCGTCAGGGCGGGCGCGGCTTTGTAAAACTGGAGATCCGTCGGTTCGTCGTACGGGCCGGCGGGCGCGAGTTCGTCGGAGCGTTTCCAGGCGATCAATTCGGCCCCGCGAAGCGTATATTGGAGGTCGATATACTTCCGATGGCTCTCGAACTTGCACTGCTCGGGCGCCTTGGTGTCGTACTCCATTACGCGGGCAAACATCTCATCACCGCGGATCGGATGCGTGCCCAGGCGCGGATTCTCGGGGAGGGACTTGAGCCAGTTGAAAGCTTCGGCCCATACCGGATGGGCAAGCAGCAGAGCGTGGGAATCGGGATTCTGAAGGTGGCCGTGGAGCATGGTAAGAAAAGTGAAGTGCGAACGGAGCGAGCGGATTTAAACAACGCCGCTGGCCGCGGGGGACCGCCGCGGAAAGAGCTGCTTGAAGTCGACCCGCGGAAAGACCTCCAGATGCCCGCCAACGGTGGCATTATAGACCTGCCGTCCCGCCGCGTCGAAAGCTCGGCGGGCCTGCTGGAAGCCCATTTCCATGTGCCCGGTGCGCGGATCGTGCCAGCGGTAGCCCTTGCCAAAATAATCGGGATGAAAATGGTTCGGATCGGCACTCGTAGAGGTCCAGCGCTTGCCGTCCATCTGAACGTCCTTCGGCACCTGATAGCGGTGGTCGAAGCCAACCATATAGATTTCCTGAAAGCCCATATAGTAGGCGAGCTGCAACGCCAGATAGCTCACGGTGCCACCACACCAGAGCTCGCGTGCGGCGTCTTTGCCAAAATGCGGCCAGCCGGGGTACTCATCGTAGCGGACCTGCACGTTCGTCCAGATGACCTCGGGGGAGTCTTGAAGAAAGCAGCGCAGATAGTTGCCAAAAAACTTCTGACGCGGACCGACGAAGGAATTGATTTCCTTCTGACGATCCTCCGCCACCAGAACGTCTTCGACCACATAATAAGTCGGTGCATAGCCCATCTTTTCCCGGTTCAAAAAAATACTGTTGAAGCCGAAGGTGATTTCATCGCGCAGCAGGCTGAGATCGCAGAGATTTAGGCTCGGGCCATTGCCCATGATAAAGCAGCGCTCGCCCGCGTGACGATTGCGGAACTGCAGGAGCCGATACTCGTTGCGGGTGAGCGGAATGCCCTTCGCAGCCAGCCGGTATCGGAGCGTCCGCGCGCACCGCGTGAGACGGCTGGGCGGGGGCGTTCCCTCGATGTAGTAACGATTGTCATCGAGGTAGGCCGCTGCCGGGCGGAGGGCCGATTTCGCGAGGCTCACGATCATGGGTTGAATGGGTTGCTGGGCCGCAAAGATCGCGACGCTAGCGATTCCCTTGAGGCAGGAGGCCCGCGAATTTCGCCGCTGCATGCAGCCAGTTGCTGCGCGGGCGGCGGTTTTTCATGGCCGGCGCATCGGCAGCCAGCAACGAGCCGAGCGACTCAGCCAGCTTGTGATACACGCTGGGTTTGTAATGCCGGAGGTTGTCCGTCACATCCGCCAGCGACCGCACGCTCTCCCGCACATCCAGGAGGGCGACATTACCAAGCGAGGCGGCGACCTGCACCAAAGCCCGATTCATGGCCACATGCCGGTCCCGCATCCCAGCTTCGGATTTTTTGGCCGAGGGAACTTCCAGTTCCGCACCGGTCAGGACGACAATTTTCCGATCCGGAAAGCTGGCCGCAAGCTGCCGGATATTGGAGGAAAACTCGTCCGGCGAAATCCCGCCCACGAAGGTGAAACGATCGCGCAGCAATTCCAGCGATCGATCAGGCAGTTTTTGCAAGTGCGGCGGTTTTGCGGCCCAGTTGCGCACCTCCGTCCAATCGATGGTGAAGGGATCGAAAGGCACGCGCCATCCACTTTCGCTCTGGTACAAGCCGCGGCTATAGTCATTCAGCGGGCTGTAGATCAAAACATCCCAAGACGTCGAAAAAATCTTCGAACGAAAATCCGCCGCTTCAAAAATGCTCAGCCCTTCCAAAGTCTTCTCGGCGTCGGAGGGGGGCTGGCCCAGTTGGCGGAGAATGCTGGTGTGCTCGCGATGGACCGAAATCCCGAAGCGATTGACCCCGGCAAACTCGGTTTCGATGTTCTCCAGGCCTGAGAAGTGGACCAGTTGCTCCAGATCGCATCCGCCCACCATCAGGATCTTCGCTTTCGAGCCAGGGCGTCGGAGGCGAGCGGACGGCTTCGGGGTGAGTTCGGACGGCTTTGCCTCCTGGATGTAAGCCACCTTTTCCGTGGGCAGCTCGCACCCTTCGGCGACTGCGCCCTGAACCTGTAGCTTGGGCCTCCCTATGCGATTATAAAGCCAGGAAGGAATACCGAGGTTCAAAATCCGGCAGGAAAAAACGAAATGCTCCAGCTCACCATTGGCGACACAGTAAAAGCCACAGATACCGTGGCTGCCGTATTTATCGGTCACGGCGATCGCCCCCACGCGAGCGGGTCCAGGGGCGGTCAGCAGCCGTGTGATCTCGTCCAGCGCGGGCCGCCGCTTGGTGAAGTTCAGTTGGTTGGCCCGGGAAACCAGATCATAGATCCGGTCCGCGTGGCCGGGCAGTTCAGCCACAAACTCCACCACAATATTGCTCTGTTTGAGAAACTCGTCGTTGTCCTGAAACTGAGTTTCCCGATCGCGACTGCGAACTTCCATCAGCTTGTACTGCTGCAAACGCTCGAGGTCGGGGTCCGGTTTGCCCCGGCAGAAATCGGTATCCAGAAGCGTGGCGAGGATTTCGGGGCCACCGACGTTTATGCCCGGGCAATAGTGACGCACCTCTTCGAGATTGGTGGCGTTGTCGTCGACGAAGAGAGTATTTTCCGCCCGCAGTTGAGCACGCCGCAGGATGTTGGCCACCATCGGCCCTTTGGGCGTCCACCCGACTTCCGGAAAGACGAAGTAGTCCCAATGACCTGTTTTCGAGAGTTCTTCGCGGACCGCGGGCAAATCGTTCTTGGAGCAGATCCCGTTTATGATGCCACGTCGGCAAAGGGCGATCACGAGGTCGTCATGCGCCGGGATACGGACGATTTTCCCTTCCGACAAGGTGCCCGCCCAGAAAGTTTCATCCAGATCCCAAATCACCAGTTTTATATTCTGCATGATTTCGCTATAGAAGATACGAAGCTGTTTCCACGCCCGGCTTCAGAACTGCACCGGGTAGCAGCCGTAGTGGGGATGCTGGATCTCCAAATCGAGATAGGCGTTGGCCGCGATCAGGTAGGCGGAGCTTCCGACCGGCTGCAGCAGGACATTGCAGCGATAGCGGTCCGGCCGGAGCAGCACCCGGGGAACTTCGCACACGAGACGGTTGCGGCCCGGGGTGACGTCGTAGATCAGGTCCTGCACCTGTGAATTCCACTCGGCGAGGATTTCACTGCGCGTATTGACAAACACGATACGCACCAGGCAGGCAACGCCCCCGGGGGAATCGAAATCGAGCGCGACGGTCATCGCTCCGCCATAGCTCAATTTCAGCGCCGGCGGGCGCGAGCCATGCAGGGCGAAGCCGGGGGCGAGCAAAACGCTGTGATCGCCCGCGACGTCGCCGGAGCGGTTGTACTCCTCAATGCCGCCATTGACATCGCCCGAGAAGACGATCCCACCTTTGTTCAAAACAATGGTGCGGCTGCAGATCTGGGCGACCCGCTCCATTTGATGGCCGACGAAAATCACGGCGGCGGACTTCAATTGCTCGCCTACGCGAGTCAGGCACTTGATCTGGAAATCCCGATCGCCGACGGCCAGAATCTCATCCAAGATCAGGATGTCGGGTTCGAGCGCGGTCGCCACAGCGAAGCCAAGCCTCACCTGCATGCCAGAGCTGTAGCTCTGCACCGGCGCATCGATGAAATCCCGTATGTCGGCGAAATCGATGATCTCCTCCACTTTGGCGTCGATTTCCTGCTTGGCGAGCCCGAGGACCGAGCCGTTGACATAGATGTTTTCCCGACCGGTCAGAATCGGGTTGAACCCGGCACCGAGGGCAATCAACGCCGCCACCCGGCCGCGCGTGGTGATGCGGCCGTGATCTGGCTTGATCAAACCGTTGAGCATTTTGAGCAGGGTCGTCTTGCCGGCGCCGTTGCGGCCGATGAGCCCCAGGCATTCGCCGCGCCGCAGTTCAAACGAAACGCCATTCACGGCCCAGAACTCCTCAGCGCGGAGCGCCCCGCGCTCGGCGGTGACCGGATTCCGACCCGCGCCGGCCGGATTAAGCTCGCGGGCGATATCGGTGACGCCGTACCAAAGACTCTTTTTCAGGCTGCGGCAGAATTTCTTCGACACGCCTTCGACGCGCACGAGCACTTCGCCGTCGGAGGACGATGAAA
>JBEHXD010000237.1:0-7897 GCA_048498875.1 Verrucomicrobiota bacterium | reverse complement strand
AAAGTCGTTCCCCGACCCAGCGCGGCCAGAATCAGCGCGCGGTTGGTGATGCTTTTGGAGCCGGGCAGGGTGACACTGCCGCGCACCGGCCGGGTGAAGGGCACGATGGGAAGTTTATCGGGCAGGGTGCTCACGGAATGGGACGGAATTGATCGCGGTAAGCTTTGCCGCGTTCCATGATGGCCTGGACTTCAAACCAATCGCGATTGGCCAGCGCACGTTCCATTCCGTGCAGCTCTTCCTGGTACGCACGCAGGGCTCGCAGAACTTCATCGCGATTTTGTTCGAGAATGGTCTTCCAGAGCTTGGGATCGCTGCCCGCGATGCGAGTGGTGTCGCGCAAACCGCCCCCGCTGTAGTTCCGCCAGCGGGGATCTTTTTTCGCGAGGCTGGCGCAGAGAGTCGAAGCCAGGACCTGCGGCAGGTGGCTGATGTGGGCCACGATTTCGTCGTGCGTATCCGGATCGA
Organism: Verrucomicrobiota bacterium; assembly: GCA_048498875.1. Lineage (GTDB taxonomy): Bacteria > Verrucomicrobiota > Verrucomicrobiia > Opitutales > Opitutaceae > Lacunisphaera. Next base: position 7,429 of record JBEHXD010000237.1, on the reverse strand, counting down.
CGGTGGCGACGTCGGCCTCGAGTGCCGCCCAAAACGTGGCGACACGATCCGCCGCCTTTGTATCCGTGCCGGCAAGGGGCGTGACGAAAATGGTCCGCCGGACAAAGAGATCGGCGCGACCGTGTTCCCAGCCGGTCTTCTCCGAGCCCGCCATCGGGTGGGAACCGACAAAGCACGCGCGGGGAGCCAGGGCCTTGTCGCCCTGGCGGCAAATCTCGCCCTTGACGCTGCCCACGTCCGTGACAATCGCGCCCGGGGAAAGGGCTGGGGCGATTTGCGTGATGAGTGGTACAATCTGATCCACCGGCGAGCAGACAATTACGATGTCAGCTCCCTTTGCCGCTTCTCCCGGTGTATCCGCGACATCATCGCACCAAGGCTGCCCTTTAAGCTGCAGACGAGTTTCCGGGCGCCGGGCCCAAATCGTGATGCGCTTTGCGACCCCATAATGCCGGGCGGCCCGGGCGACAGAGGCACCGAGGAGGCCGGGGGCAAGAATGGTGATATGATCAAACACGGGTTAAACGAAAAGGTCTGATGCGGGATTGTCGAGTCCCGCGCGGAGATTATTTGCCACTCAGTTTCATTATCTTGGAAAACTCGGCTGGTTTCAGAGGCATGACCGAGAGGCGGCCTTGGCGGACGAGCCCGATCTGTTGGAGGGACGCTTCGGCTTTGATCTGTGCCAGGGTAACCGGGTTGGCTAGTGGCTTAAGCGGAGTGAGCTCCACGGCGACCCAGCCGTCCTCGTCGGCGGTGGTGTCGGGAAAGGCAGTCTTACTGACACGGGCGACGCCCACCACGCTTTTCTCCTCCACGCTGTGGTAAAAGAGGACCTCATCGCCGACCTGCATGGCTTTGAGGTGAAGGCGGGCGGCGTAGTTGCGGACGCCGGTCCAGGCGGTGCGTTTGTCGCGCACGAGATTGTCCCACGAGTAGGCTTCGGGTTCTGATTTAACCAGCCAGTATTGCGTTGTCATAGAGGAGCGTGCTTGGTCGGATAAGGTATGAGCGAGTTAGATCCTGAGTTAGAGAAGAAAGCCAACCGGGCACAAATGATTCTTTATGGGGTCATGATTCTCTTCCTGATTTTGCCCTTTGTCTTGATGTGGCTTAAAAATCGGGGAGTATTTCACTGAACGGGCACCCCATCGAATGAATAAAACCCTTCTGTCCATTCGTATCTTTTTCATCGCGCTGTGCGCGGTCGCCAGCTGGCTGGTTTGTTATACGGTGGTGGAATGGGATCAGCGACAGGGACTGGCCATCGCGATCGGATTGATGATTGGCATTCTCGTCGTGTTGGTGGACGTGATGCTGAAGGGTTTTTCCCTGCGCGGGCTGACCGCGCTGACGTTCGGTTTGGGCGTGGGGGCGCTGATTGCATGGCTGATTTCGACTTCGCCGCTTTTCAGCCGCGGTGATCCACAGACGCTTTATCTCGCGCAGCTCGCGTTGTTCGTCATCTGCACCTATCTCGGGACCGTCATTGCGATGCGCGGCAAGGATGAGTTCAATCTCGTGATTCCGTATGTGCGCTTTGTGCCGCATGAAGTCGACGTGCCGTTGATTGTGGTCGACACCAGTGCCTTGATCGACGGACGGATCGCGAGAATCTGTGAAACGCAATTTCTAGGCGCGGGATTGATCATCCCGAGTTTTGTACTGACGGAGTTGCAGACCATTGCGGATTCCTCCGATTCGCTTAAACAAGCGCGCGGACGCCGCGGGCTACAGGTGTTGAATGAACTCCGGGCGATCAAACGCATCGACATTCGCATCCACCAAAGCGACGTGGCGCGCCGTCAGGATATCGAAGCCAAGCTGGTTTTCCTCGCTCAATCGATGCGGGCGAAACTTCTGACCACCGATACGAACCTCGCCAAAATGGCGCAATTCCAAGGCGTGACGTGGCTGAATCTGCATGCGCTTGAGAACGCCTTGCGCCTGGAACTGGCGATTGGCGAAAGCGTGGCAATCGACCTGGTCAAGACTGGCAAGGATGAAGGACAGGCCTTGGGGTATCTGGCTGATGGCTCCATGGTCGTGGTGAACAACGCACGCGCGCTTATCGGCAAACGGGTGACTGCGGAAATCATTGGCGTGCTGCCGAGCGGAGGTGGCAAAATCGTTTTTGCCAATCTGCTCGGCGAGGTTCAGGCGGTTTAAAAAATAGGCGTGAAACCGGACAGGTGGATTTTTCTTGCCGTACTATCTGTACTAGTTCACATAGTACAGCGTGCTTCCTTTTTCCATTGAGCTGAAACCCGGTCTGCCAATCACCGAACAGGTGATTTTTGCGGTGAAAAAGGCCGTGGTGGCCGGGCGCATGAAGCCGGGCACCGCCTTTCCCTCGGTGCGGGCACTCAGTCAGGAATTGCGCATCAACCCCAACACTGCGCACAAGATCATCGCGATCCTCGTGGATGAAGGCGTGCTGGTGACGACCCCGGCAGTCGGCAGTGTGGTGGCCGAGCCGGCAGGCGTTGATTATCAAGCCCGCGCGGCGCTGCTGGATCACGATCTGGAGCATCTTGTGGTCGAAGCCAAAAAACTTGGGCTGAGTCTGGACGCGGTCCAGTCGGAGCTTGCGGCCCACTGGAAACGTCTCGGCAAGAAATGATTTTCCCCATGAACGTCATCGAAATCCGGAATCTGACTCAATTTTACTGGGCGAACGAATCTCTGCAGAATTTTCCCCTGTTTGCCCGGTGGCGCACACAGGTACTGCACGATCTCATACTGGACGTGCCGGAAGGCAGTATCTTCGCCCTGCTCGGTGCCAACGGGGCCGGCAAGACCACGACCCTCAAAGTGCTCATGAATTTGCTTCGCCCCAGCGCGGGAACGGTGCGCGTTTTTGGCGCGGATTCGATCCGCCTCGGCGAGGAGCAATTGGCCAATATCGGCTACGTGTCGGAAAACCAGCAGTTGCCGCTCTGGATGACGGTGCGCCAGTTCTTCGATTATTGCCGGCCATTTTATCCCACTTGGGATCGCGGCTTGGAGACAGCCTTGTTGAAGCGCTTCAATCTTCCATCGGATCGGAAACTTAAGGAACTTTCGCGGGGCATGACCATGAAAGCGGCGCTGCTTTCGTCGCTGGCGTATCGTCCGAAGCTGCTGGTGCTGGACGAACCATTCAGTGGGCTTGATCCCGTGGTGCGTGATGACGTGACACAAGGTCTGCTTGAATCCGTGCGACAGGGCGAGACCACGGTGCTGGTTTCCTCTCATGACATCGAGGAAGTGGAACGACTGGCGGACCGGGTGGCGTTGATCGATGAAGGGCGGTTGAAATTTTCCGAGACCATAGAAACGTTGCTTGGCCGATTTCGTCGGATCGAGGTGGACACTGAAGCGGCCTGGCCGGCGGGCGATTTGCCGCGGAGCTGGCTGGGGTGGCAGAGCGGGGGTGGGCGGACGACGTTTGTCGAATCATCCTACCAGCGATCGGCGACCGAGGGGTACTGTCGGAAGTTTTTCCCCTGCGGCACGGTGCAGGCTCATCCCATGACGCTGCGGGAAATTTTCATCGCACTTGCCCGCAAGGAACGGAACCAAGCCAAAGGAGTAATCGCATGAACCTCACATTGCATTTGGTCGCCAAGGATCTGCGCCGTTTGAGCCGGACTTCGATCCTGTGGATTATTCTGCTAATCGGGCAGGTGGCAATGAGCTATCGGCTGGTTTCAACTGGCGAGAATGGTATCGATTGGTTCCAACGCGTAGGCATGGCCAACGATCTGCTGTTGGGCATGGGGCTCGTGGTAACTTATCTGTTGATCGGTATGATGGTGCTTGAAGATCCGGTTGCGGGGGAAAAAATGTTTTGGGTTACCCGTCCAATCTCGGGAGGGCGACTGCTCGTGGCGAAGATTGTCGCGGCTGTGCTGCTGTTTGGGGTGCTTCCGATAATCATTTGGATTCCGTGGTGGTTGATCTGTGATTTTTCCCTGGGCGACATGGCGTCGGCGGCGATCAGGATGATGAGTCTGCAGTTGATATTTGCGATCCCGGCGTTTGTCGTGGCTTCGCTCGCAACCAGCACGGGGCGTTTCCTGCTAATGAGTGTCGTGCTGGCAATGGGTGTGGGGTTGGCAATGATCAATCTGATCGGACCGGCCCACGTCGGCTATGCTCTCAGGATCACCCGCCATATGTCGGCATTGATCATCATTGAAACCACGGGGATCGTCGGAACGATTTTGACGTATCGGACGCGACAGATTGGGCGGGTGATGATCGTGATTGTGATCGGGACAGGGTTGGCCGCGCTCGCGGCGATGAAATTTCCCCGTGTAATATCCAATCCCCTTTGGAGGTCGGAGGAGGTCGGTCAACTGGACAATTCGTCACAGATCACTGTGGACGTTGAGTCTGCTGCTCTGGAAACGCACCAGGACAATAATTACCTGCTCTTGAAGTTGCGGGTCGGAAATCTGCCTGACGAGCTTGGTCTCGAAGGCGGACGTGCTAATGTGATCTTGCAATGGTCTGATGGCACCACCGTCGAATCCGCCTCAGTGGAGAGCCGAGTTGGTGGCGAAAATCTTTCTCTCTACCGGGTGTTTGGAATTGGCGGCGAAGGATATCGCTGGCCGGCGCATTGGGACGCAGAAACAGCGGCCAAGAATGCCCGGTTACAAGAGGAGATACCTGAGCGCCGCACTCGTAGTGCCCGTCCCTATACGCAGATTCCCGAGATGGTCAAAGACCAATCTCTGCGCATGATCGAAATGATTCCGTTGACCGAGGAAGTGATGGCGAAAATCCTGAAGGAATCTCCGCGATACAATGTGACCATAAAAATCAGTACTCGTAGGCCGGAAGTTCTTGGCGAAATTTCACTCGTGCCTGACTCAGTGGTTACCCGCCATGGCCGCATCAAACTTTTGAACTTCAAGCCAAAGCTTGATCCCGATGCCAGAGGAGGAACACAAGGTATCTCGGGCACGTTTTCCATTCTGCAAGGACCGGGCAGACAGGAGCAGGTGATTTTCTGTCTGGTGGATCGCCTGCATCACGAGTTGGGATTGCTCGAGACGTATCAGACTATGCCCTTTTTTAGGATTGCCGGGAATCCTACCTGGGTTGGTTTCAATTTTACGGTACCCCATGTCTGGCGGTCTGACCACTGGGCCGAGGTGCCCGAGTGGCAGAAAAACGTTCGGATTGGCATGGTGGTTTATAAACCGGCAGGAACATTTGATCGGACGCTGAAAGGAGATCGTCTCAACCTCAACCTCGTGCCTCGTGCCGAAATGGAGAGAATGGCCGCCCGCGCACCTCAGGCGGAAAAAACCACCCGGTGAATTAGCGAGCCAGCCATTCCGCCAGTGTGTCCGCCGAGTTGATCTCGGTGAACATCTGGTAGTCACCAGCAAGAAGCGCCGCGTAGGAAGGTTCGGCGAAACGCCGGCAGTGGAGGAGAACTTTCGCATTCTGTCCGGGCGCACGTACGAGGCGGCCGAGAGCCTGGTTCACCTTTTGCAGACCAGGGATTTGATACGCGCGACGGAAGGCGTTTTCGCGGTCGTGTTCGGCAAATGAATCGGCGCGGGCTTTCTGCACCGCGTTTACTTCCGGAAGAGCGGGGCCGACGACCATGGCGTGGGTGACGCGTCCGCCGAGCATATCGATGCCTTCGGCGAAGCTGCTGCCCAGAATGAGGAACAAGGCGTCGGACAGCGCGAGATTTTCGTCGATCCACGCCGCTTGGGCCGTGAGATCCGACAACCGCGGCTGGATGACCGCCCGGGTGGGGGAGCCTGATTGCTCCATGGCGCGCAACACGGCTTCGGCATACGCGTAAGAGGAGAAAAACACGACAACCGCGGCCCGAATCTGGCCCATCGGGGCGGGAGCACGGGTTGCCGCTTCATGCAGCGCATCGACGGTGGCGGCGGTGGTGGCGTAGTAATTGCCCCGTTGCTTGTAGGTCGTTTCCACCCGAAGGTCCACGGCGACATCGTAGGCGTTTGCCCGCCACGGAGTCCTGGCCGTGAGGGTGGTAAAACTCTTGTCCTCAGTGGTGCCGTTTTTTTTCGAGTCAGTCGTGATGTTCGAAATCAGACCGCAGTTCGATGCAAACTCGTCATAAGGCTGTAGTGTGGCTGACATGAGCAGGCAGGAACCAAATTCCCGGAGCGTCTCGCCGATCGCAGCCGCGGCGTTGACGCAGGTGAATTCCAATTCCCCTTCGCGAGCCACCCAGAGCAGTTTGCTGAGCTGGGTGTCAGTGAGAAAATTATGCAGCGCGGCGAACTGCCAGAGTGTTTCGGAATGAATTGGCCCCAGCGCCACGTAGTCCAGCGGCGACGTGCTGACGAGGCGGGCAATTTTTTCCACGAGGGCGTGAACCTCGTCCTCCACATCCGGGTCGAGCGATTCGGCCGGACGCAGCGAGCAGATCAACAGGGTCCATTCTTCGAGAGCACGGACTAGCGGCGCGGGCGCCTGGAGATGATCGAGCTCCGCCAGTAGCAGGCGTGCTTCATTCCCACTCGCATGATGGGAGTAGGCGCTGGCGACGCGTGATGGAAGATTGTGGGCTTCGTCGACGATCAACAAGGTGTCCGCGGGATCGAAGCCGGGCTGTTCGAAAAAGAGTCCGCGATTGTCCGGGGCGAAAACATAGTTGAAATCGCCGATCCAGACATCGTTGAACGCGAGGGAAGTGCGGGTGATTTCGTACGGACAAATCTGGGCGTCGCGGCCGGCCAGGCGCAGCGTTTCCAGATCGTGCGGCTGGGCATCATCGAGATAAAATTTCGCCAGCCCGCTTTGGGGCCAGCGCTCCTCGCAACCCGCAAGATAGGTGCAGCCGTCCCGCACGCAATGGAACGTGTGATTAATGCAATGCTCCGATTTGTTTCTTACCTGCCAGAAGCTGAGTGGCGTCGACGGCCGTTCGTCGGCAGCTGCACTGGCCTCCCGGGGCGTCATCTGTTGCAGCGTGTTGACCACCTGGAGCTGGCCGGTCGATTTTCCTGTGAGCCAGATCACGCGATTGAACCGGGCCGCGCGCAACTGGGTGAGCGCGAACTCAAGCAGGCAACCGGTTTTTCCATAGCCGGTGGGCGCCTCAAACAAAACGATCGGTGCCGTGGCCAGAGCGGTGGCGAGTTCGTCCTGAATGTTTTCCTGCCCCGGGCGAAGCTGGGCGAAGGGAGAGCGGAATTGGAGCTGGCGCCCGCGCTCGGTGGCGCGGGCACGGAGGTTGAGGAATTCGACGAGAGCGTCGAGCTGGTGGAAAACGATCGCCTCATCGAAAGGCGTCAGGACGATGGTCTGGGCCAGGCCGGAAGTGGCCTCGACGAAAATGAGTTCGGCCCGCAGTGTGTTCCGATTCAGGACCGCAAACTGGGGCGCGGCATTGGTCCGCAAGAGAACGGCGTACGTGGCGAGCTGACGGAAGTATTCCGGT
>JBEHXD010000236.1:0-7921 GCA_048498875.1 Verrucomicrobiota bacterium | reverse complement strand
AACCGCCGCTGTTTTTTCTGCCATGCTTGGCCCGATGGCACCGTTGATGCGCGCTCGCATCCCGGTACTTGTCCCCTCGCCTACGCGAGAGGCAAGGGGCATCGGTCCCTACCTTGGGACAAGAGCGGTGTTGGGTGCTAACTGATCAATAGCAGCCGTGCCGGTTGCCCCGGCAGATTTTCCGGGGCACGGTGGATGCACGGGGGAACAGGGTTGCCGGGATAATCGAGCGCGATGCGCCAGAGATTACCCTGGCCGAAGGAGAACGGGAGTGCACCGGGCAACGGCACGTAGTGCAGGTCGTAGCAGTGGTCGGTCAGGTACTCTAAAAAGGCCGTGTCGTCCTTTCCTCCGAAAATTTTGAGCAGCTCGACGCGGGTTTCGGGTACGTCGACACGCCGCCGTGCCTCCTCATTGCGCAGACCTTCGCTCGACGCGCCGTGATAAGTACAGAGATAGGTGTCTGCTTCGACCGGTGCGCTGTCGGCATGAAAGGAATAGACGTCGACCGGCACAGGAGCGGGATCCTTTTCCCGCGGATAATTCGAAATGCAATTGAGCTCGGGCGCGAGTCCGTGTTCTTCAAGCCTTCGCCTGTCGGTGAGCATGAGATCGCGCGCGATGCAGCCTGCCGGACTGAGTGAAAGCGCGCCGAGACGTTCTTCGTCGAGCGGTGTGATGCCTTGGTTTGCGCCCAACTTCTCCACAATCTCCGGGAAGTTTCCCGGCAACGTACGTGGCCAGCAAAGTGCATTGACGCCGTTCTCGAAACGGGTGCCAACCAGTTCGTCGAAACTGGTTACGAGTTTGATGCGATGATAATCGGGCGGGAGGGTTAACGAAGTCACGCGAATCAAGCATGGTTCATGAACAGCGTGAAAGGCACGCCAATTGGCAAACGTGCCGGTTGGGGCCGATGCCCTCATCGGCCTCGGGTTGGAGTTTTCGAAAGGCACCAGGCATCGCGGCTAAAGGCGACCGAATCGCGGCAGCCACATTTTCTCGCTTCGTGGTGATACCGTATCCAAAACGATTCACATCCGTCAAAATTGTCTCTGGAAAACGTCACAATGTAAATCCGGACGCCGAAAAATTCCGATCGGCTTTATTTTGAATTCAGCGATTGGAAAAGCCGTCGATAGAATCGGGACGGTTCCGGACTGCGTGGTCGTGGGGTCCAGCACGTTCCACGTCCGGGCCGACAACTCAAAATTGGTGACAACGAATCACATGATGAAAAATAAAAATGTTCTGATGCTGGTGATGGCAGGAGTGATCGGATTGGCCGGATGCAATTCCGGACCAGGTCCAGTGACGAAACCGGATGACAAAACCACCTCTCCCCTGGTGTGGCAGACGGTGCCGGGACAGTCCTCTTATTATATCAACTCCGTGGCCACGTCCGCTGACGGGAGTCGCAATGTCGGCGGCACATTTTTTCATTCCTACGGCGGAAGCAGTGCGCTGCCTGCTGACGGGGTGAAAGCGTCTGCGAGCGATCCGAGTCAAACCGGGACCTTCGGCACCTATTGCTATGATCGCACGGGTAACCAACTCTGGAAGGATGAGTTTACGGCCTGGCAGGGTGTGTACTGGGTCGATATCTCGGCCAGCGGCGGTTACGCCGCGTCGGGCGGCTGGTTTTCCCAGAGTCCCTATGCCGGATTCGTTCGCGCGTACAACGCCGGCAATGGCCAGCTCCTGCTTAATTATGCGACGCAGAAGCGCGTGAACCAAGTGGCCCTGTCGGGAGACGGCACGTGGCTGATCTCCGCAGCGGAATCGATCGTGCTGTTTCAGCTCTCGAATGGATCCTACCAGAAAATGGCGGAATTCCCGGCGCTGCCGGTGAGCACGGGCTCGAATTATTTTGTGACCGCGGGACTGTCGGCGGACGGCAGCACCATCGTGACGGCGGACTACGCCGGCAACGTGCTGTTGATTCAAAATACCAGTCATCACCTCGCGCTGATGAAGCAATGGAAACTGCCCAGCGGCTACAGTCACATGGTGCGGCTGGCGCCCAATGGACAAACCTTTGTCAGCGGCGGGCAGTCCGGAACTTTCTATTTGTTCGACACGGCGCAATTCACCTCTTCGGGCCAGCCCACGGTTACGTATCAAGCCGGCGTGAGCGGCAGTGTCTACAGCGTCGCGGTGGCGGATGACGGCAGTGCTTTTGTCGGTGTCGTCAACTCGGGCACCAGCCAGGGCACGGTCTATTACGTCGGACGCAGCGGATCGCAAGGCACGCTGCTTTGGCAATACCAGACCGCGCACAACCCCAATTGCGCCTGGTTAAATATTTCAAAGGGATTGCTGGCGGTCGCGGATGGTCATCCCGACGGCTCGCCGGGAGCATTTTACCTGCTCAACACCGCCAATGGTACGCTGCGCTGGCAGTATCCGACGACCAACATGAGCTGGCCCATCATGATTTCCTCCGATGGCTCGGGTGTCCTCGCGGGCAGCGATGACTCGCATATGTACTACTTCACGCCGTAAGTGGCGGAAATTGGAACGACGGAAATATTGGGGTTAAGTTTTTCCTTGGGTGGGGCGTAGTGCGCGCGTCGGCCGGCGAAATCCGGTCGACGTTGCGCTTCGGGTTGCAGACCGGATGAATTGCACTACGGTGCGGGCGGTTGTCGCCATAACGGTCGACGCCGATTTCAAACTCCAATCCACACTTCTCATGAAACGTTCTGCATCCGCTGTCTGGCAAGGCTCACTCAAAACCGGCAAGGGTACCATCTCTGCTCCCGGTGGTGCGCTGAAAAACACCGAATATTCCTTCGGTTCGCGCTTTGAATCCGGTGCCGGCACCAATCCTGAGGAACTCATCGCGGCCGCGCACTCCGGCTGTTTTGCCATGGCATTTTCCGCGACCTTGGGCGAAGCCGGTTTCACGCCGGATCGCGTCGACGTCACGGCGGAAGTCAGCCTCGACAATGTGCCGCCGGCCGGCTGGACCGTTACGGCTTCACATCTGATTTTGAAAGCGAAGGTTCCCGGTATTGATGCCGCAAAATTCAACGAACTGACCGACAAAGCGAAGGCGGGCTGCCCCATTTCGCGTTTGTTGAATGCCAAGATCACGCTCGCGGCGACGCTGCTTTGATTCAAGCAGAGTAGTGCCCACGAAACACACGAAAGAACACGAAATCAGACGGACTGATTAAGTTCGCGAGGGGGTAGTGATTTCCTCGCGGTTTGGATGGAGACAGCGTTTTCGTTGCGATAGAAGCCAACCAAAGGTCAGGAATCATCCGGGATGATTTCGTGCCTTTTCGTGTGTTTCGTGGGCAATCATTACATGAGCGACTGGCTTAAATCCAACTGGGCGGGAACGGTTTCCTTTGGCGCGGCGCGGCATCATCAACCTAAAACGGTCGGAGAAGTGCAGGAGATCGTTCGCCGTGCGGACAAAGTCCGGGTCATCGGTTCGCGTCACTGTTTTCACGCTATTGCGGATACAAGTGGTGACCTGCTGTGGCTCGGCGATAGGGACCACGCGACCGCGATCGATCCCGGAAACAGCACGGCCACCGTGGATGGAGGCGTTACCTACGAAACACTTTGTCCGCAGTTGCAGGACGCGGGATTTGCCCTGCCGAATCTCGCTTCGCTGAAACATATTTCAGTCGTCGGGGCCTGCATGACTGCGACCCACGGTTCGGGCGACGGTCTGGGCAACCTCGCCACGGCCATCGCGCGGATGAAGATCGTCACCGCCAATGGCGACGTGGTGGAATTTTCCAAGGAACGTGATCAGGAGGTGTTCAACGGTGCGGTTGTGTCCATCGGTGCATTGGGCGTGGTCACCGAGGTGACGCTCGATTTGCAGCCGGCGTTCCTTGTGCAGCAGGACAATTACGAGAAGCTTCCGTTTCGCGAACTCCACGCGCATTTCGACGAGGTCATGGCGGGAGGTTACAGTGTCAGTTTATTTCTCACCTGGCAGCATGACTGGGTGGAAACGATGTGGATCAAGCAGCGCGTTTCCGGTCTGTCGCCGGTCAAGGTGCCGGAAAATCTTTTTGGTTCCATGCTGGCTTCGGCGAAGCCGTCCGGCGTGCTTCCCCCTGATCGTATCCTCACTCCCTTCGCCCAGCCCGGAGTCTGGCATGAACGTCTGCCCCACTATGCGTTTCACGATGCCCGGTGCACCGGCAACGAACTGCAGAGCGAATATTTTGTTCCGCGCCGACATGCGGTGGCGGCGATCCAGGCGATCGCGGGATTGAGGGCGGGGCTGGCGCCGATTCTGGGACTTTCGGAAATCAGAACCATCCGACGCGACGAACTCTGGTTGAGTTCCGCCTACGGGGAGGACGCCGTCGGCATTCATTTCAACTGGCTCAAGGACTGGACGGGCGTGCATTCCTTTCTGCCGGTTTTGGAAAACGCCCTCGCTCCCTTTGGTGCGCGGCCTCATCTCGGGAAGCTCTTTGCGATTTCCCCGGCGCAATTGGCGGTGGTCTATCCCCGGTTGGCCGATTTTCGCGCACTGGTCAAAAAATTCGATCCGGTCGGTAAATTCCGTAATACCTTTGTGGAAAGATACGTGATGGGAAATACCTAAGGGCCGCAGGAATAATGATAAATGATGGCGATCGGATGATGTGCGATTTGCAGCCTGCGTCACGGTGAACAGGAGCTGAAATCCGGATTTTCGACCGAAAATGACGGGCGGTGAAAAGTATTCTGAATTGATACAATATTTCCGGTCCCAATTCGTCTTAACGGCAAATGGACGCCGTCCGGCCAGTTCCGAAATTAATGAGCACCGATCAGAACAAAGGCATTTCCCAAGTGGCTCTCGACTTGGGACAAAGGCTTATGCGTTTCATCCGGGTGCGGGTTTCCAACGAGGCCGACGCTGAGGATGTTTTGCAGGACGTGTGGCAGCAGTTTGCGGCCACGCTGGAAGCAGGTCCGGTGGAACAGGTGGCCGCCTGGCTGTTTACCGTCGCGCGCAACCGTATCATCGACCGTTATCGGAAGCCGAAGATGGCTTCACTCGACGCCATGGTGGCCGAGGCCGAGGAGGACACCGGTTTTGATTTTGCCGGATTCTTCCTGCGCGACGACAAAACCCCGCGCACGGAGCATCTGCGGGCTCTATTTTGGGAGCAACTTCACGCGGCCCTCGCCGAGCTCCCCGAGGAACAGCGGCAGGTTTTCGTCTGGCATGAGCTTGATTCGATGTCGTTTCAGGAAATCGCCGCCCTCACGGGTGAAAACCTGAACACGCTGCTTTCCAGAAAACGTTACGCGATTCTCCATCTCCGGCTCCGGCTCGAACCGCTGCGGGCCGAACTTTTTTCCAACAATTAAGATCTTCCCACCATGTGTAATCACTCGCATCGAAAATTCTGGTTTCTGATTCCGTTCGCCGTTCTGGGCTTTGTCGCGCTTTTCACCTGGGCGGTTTATTCGCTCTGGAACGGAGTGCTGGTCGAGGTCGCCGCCGTGAAGGCCATCACCTACTGGCAGGCCCTCGGACTTCTTGCTCTCGCCAAAATCTTGTTTGGCGGATTTCCCGGACGTTGTGGGCCGTGCGGTGGCCCCCCCTGGCGTGGCCGCATGATGGCGAAGCACTGGGAATCGCTCAATCCCGGGCAACGTGAAAAAATGCGCGAAGAGATGCGTCAACGCTTCGGAGACTGGCCGCGGCCATTTTGGTGTGGCGGACACGGCGCATCGAAACCGGAGGATGGCAGCGGGAAACCGGAGGCATGAGCGCGCGCAGGGACTGATTGATCGACGACCACGACTAACTGAATGACTCCCAGCCATGCTGCCTGTGTCCATCGTCCTTTTGTTGCTCACGCTGCTCGTCGCGACTGACGAAATCCGCTCCAAGGACTGACGGTCCCGGTTGGGCAAATCCGATCGGCCTTTTTTCTGTTCCAATCGAATTTGAATTTCCATTCCATGAACGCATTTCTCGAGAAATCGGAAGATATTGTTGCCGATAAATCCGACGAACCCGCATTGGGCAATTCTCCCGCGGTGGATCCGCTCGCGCCGTCAGACGTAATGGGCGGGGATATGCCTTCCGGGTTCACTGACCGCAGGCTCTATCGTCGAAGCATGGCCTATTTCCTTTTTGGTTACGGCTGCAACCAGCACTCCATCGTGACCGACGACCCATCCGATTGACCCGCAGATCAGGGTAGGGGCCGTTGCCCCCAACGGCCTTCCGGGGATTCTATCGAATGGATTCCACTTGTTCGTGTCTTTTGATGTGTTTGCCGTGCAAATACGCCATTTTGGTTCCCGGAAAAAGATTGATCGGGAGAAATTCTCGAGGGTTCTCCGGCATTTTTCGGCGAACGCCAGGGGGAATCATCTGTCTGCTTTGTTAAGCAACGGGCCCACGCGCTCTTGGTCGGGCCGTCTTTTCGGCTCATTGCGCCGGTCTTTTTCCCTTTCACATGAATACCAAAAACAAAATCCCATCCGCCCGGATTTTTTCCGTGGCATTGCTCGCCGCAGGGGTTTCCCTGCTGGCGCTCACCGGTTGCAACAAGCACGATCGCGATCAAGCCAGCGACAAGGTAAAGGACGCGTATCAGGATACGAAAGACGCCGTGGCGAATGGTTGGGACAAGGTAAAGTCCTATACCTTCGACAAGAAGGACGACTTCACCGCCAATGCGAAGGCCCTGAACTCGAAAATGGAAGCCGAAGTCAGCGAACTTCGCGCCAATTATTCCGAGGCCAACGCCAGTGCGAGCCGCAAGGCTGCCATGGCGGAGCTCAAGGATTCGGAAGCCAACTATAAGGAGAAGCTCAGCGCGCTCGGTAACGCGACGGCGGACACTTGGGACAGCGCCAAGCAGAACGTCATCGCGGCGTGGGACAAGTTGAAGGCGTCCTACGACAAGGCGCGGGCAAATTGAGTTTCGATCTTCGCAAAGCTCTTCATACGAAAAGCCGGCGGCCGCGCCGGTTTTTTTTTGTGTCCCCGTGCGAGGAATCTCACACGGTTGAAACCGGCTCGTTTTTGCGGGTTTTTGCGGATGAAAAATGCGACCCGGAGGTGACGAACCGGCGAAATTTTTCGGGCCTCAAAACACCTTTGCGGTTTTGAACGGTCGCGATGGCCCGGGTTCCCTCCTAGACCTGTTTCAGTGATTTCCGGCGCCTCACCCGGTTTCGACCGGCGGCGACGGCAAACAGCACGAGGCCTCCCATCAATCCATAGGTCGCCGGTTCGGGAACAGCGGAGAGGTAGCTCCCGTAGACTTGAATGCCAAACGGATCCTGAAGATGGAATTGGGAGTAGTCGCGGAAAGTATCGATGTCGAATTCAGGGAAACGCGGCGCGCCCTGAAATCCGTAGCCGAAAGGAATCGTCGGTGCCTGGAGAAAAATCTCATAGCTGTCCGGCTGCAGATCCCAGTTGAGCGAACTCACTCCCTGCCACTTCGCAGGTGCATTGGTAACCGATTCAATCGGAAACGAGGCGAAGACCGGTTGATCCCATTCCTGCGAGAAGGGTTTGACTGAAACAGAGGCGAAGCCACCTCCATTCACCCAGACCCGGATTGACTCGATTCGTATCGCCTCGGGAACTTCGAAGCTCACACTTACCAGTGAGTCTGAATCCGAACCTGCGGCCGGGGGAAAGCCGTTGTATTGCAGCGGCCCGCCTGGTGGGGCGTAAAGCAGCAGACGGGTGGCGTGGCTGACCAACGCGGTCGAAGCAAGGAGGCCGGCCATTAGTGCGGCCCGCGCGATACGTAACACTCCAGGGTGGAAAGCAAGCATGGTAAACGGGATTGGCGCAGTATCTCACCCGCAAACGGTCCTGACTATCGGGCCGATGCTTTCGCTTCGGTAGTCATTTCCATGATAGCAGTGCGAAAGGCACTGCCACTTTCCTGAGCAACCGCCGTTGGGCCGGAAT
>JBEHXD010000235.1:0-7924 GCA_048498875.1 Verrucomicrobiota bacterium | reverse complement strand
AATCAATGGTCGCCCCAAACGCCATTCCACTGATCGGCGGCGAAACCGGAAGAACCTGAATCGAATAGTCGTAGCCTTTGTATTCCTGGGTCACACCCGCTAGTCTCTCCAGCACGCGACATATCTCAATCAGCTACATCCCCGTTTTTTGAATCGGGCCCAAAGGAAAAATTTCCGCCGATATCCCCTACTGCCTTTGTATTCCAGCAAACTTGGTGCGGGCGGCGGGAGTCGAACCCGCCTCTCATGCTTGGGAAGCACGCATAATACCGATATACTACGCCCGCGGCACTCAACAGCGTGCCCAGTGCTATCGGGCCGGCACCGACGGTCAAGCCTGCAACGGGTGTTTAACTGGGTTCCGAGGCGACAAATCGGGCAATAATTCGCCGTCGGGGCGTTTCCCGGCGAACCGCATGAATGAACCTTGGTCTACATGAAATCCCCCGGAACCTTTCCGTTGACGGGCCGTCACCCCTCCTGGTCCAGCAGTGAATCAGAGAACCCCTCGACGCGCCTGACGATGACGAGGTTTCAGCCTCAGACTTCCTGCTTTCACCCATCAATGAAAACGACCGGCATCCTTATTGTAGGATATAACAGTAGCATCGACGCCAAGATCGCGACTGAAGTGGCGCGCATGGCGTTTCCCCGCGCCGTGGTGAAGTCCATCGAGACCCTCGACGAGGCGATGGCCAGCGCGCCGATCGCGGAGGTGGATTTGCTGGTTTTGTTTCGCTCCACCGCGGATGACGTGGAGCGGGCCATGGCGGCGGTCGACGACCTGGATCTGCCCCGCTGGGCGATGGTGGTGGTGGGAACCAAGCCGGTGCCGCTGGGCATTCAGACCATCCTCCCGGAGGAATGGGCCGGGCCGGTTACCTCCCATGCCTTTCGCTCGGCCATCGCACAGCATACGCTCCGCCGCGATCTGCACCGGCTCAAGAGCGACCTGGCCGTGGTTGGCACGCGAATCGCCCACGACTTGAGGACCCAGGTGGCCAGCATTTTGGCGACCGCCGAGTTATCCAAGGAGGTGTTGCAGGGAGTTGAACCGGTGAAGTCGGAACTCTATCAACCCATTTTCGACTCCGTGGATTCGCTCGGAAAACTCATCGAGCGAATCAGCTTTGTCACGAAGGCCACGGCAAAGGGTGCCGCCAAAACCGCCTGCAGGATGAAGGACGCGGTGCATGGCGCTGTCAGCCGGCTCACCGATGAAATCGCCGAGAAAAAAGCTTCCGTAGTTCAGGCAAAGGAATGGCCGGAGATCACCGCCTCACGACAATCGCTGGAAAAAATCTGGTTCAATCTCATCGCCAATGCGCTCAGGCATGCGGGCGATTCGCCGCAAATTGAGCTCGGGTGGCGAAAGGAGAAAAACGAACACCGATTCTGGGTGCGCGATCGCGGCCAGGGCGTGTCGGCCGATACGCGGTCGGAGCTTTTTCGTCCGTTTCATTTGCTGCATCGGTCCGGAGGCCCTCGGGGTTTGGGCCTGCCGATTGTGCATCGCCTCAGCGAGCTGCATGGCGGAAAATGCGGTTATGAAACCCCGAGGGATGGCGGGGCGGAATTTTTCTTTACGGTGCCGATTTAGAAGCGAGGCGGCAGCGGCGATAGGGGGAACGCGGCATAAAGCCAAGGCCGTTGAGGGCAACGGCCCCTACCCGCAATCCATCGGTGTCACCACCGCTGCTACATCAGGAAGGCCCGTGGGTGTTGGCGATCGTTTTCACAGCGGAAGCTGGTTTTCCTCAATTGTTGCAGACCTCCCCCAAGCGGACGGGTTCCGATTTCGCTGCGGGCAGGCGCGACTCCGAAGGCACCCTGAAAAAACGGCGAACCGGAACGGTTCGGGCAAGTCACCTAAATCAGGCAACCGTCGCCCACCCAACCAATCCCGCAACCCATTCCCGCCATGCGTGCCATCTGGAAAGGATCGATCAGCTTCGGCCTCGTCAGCATTCCCGTCGCGCTGCAAAACGCCAGCCGCTCCGAGGAGTTGAAGTTCAGACTGCTGCGCAAAAAAGACCTCAGCCCGGTCAACTACAAGCGGGTGGCCCAAGTCGATGGCAAGGAAGTGCCATGGGACGAAATCGTGAAGGGCTACGAATACGAAAAAGGGAAATTCGTCGTGCTCAAGGATGAGGATTTCCAGCGCATCGACCTCGAGGCGACCGATACCATCGACATCGTCGATTTCGTCGACCTCGCGGAAATCAATCCCATCTATTTTCACCGGCCGTATTATCTCGAACCGCAAAAAGGCGGAGCGGCGGCCTACAATCTCCTGCGACAAGTGCTCGCCGACACCAACAAGGCCGGCATCGCCAAAGTAATCATCCGCACCCGCCAGCATCTCGCGGGCGTCAAGGCCAATGGCAATTTGCTGGTGCTGGAACTGATGCGCTTCGCCGACGAGCTGGTTTCACCCACCGCGATCAAACTGCCGGAGGCAAAAAAAACGAGCAGCCGCGAGATCACCATGGCCTCCACGCTCGTGGATCAGATGAGCGAGAAATGGAATCCCAAGCGCTACACCGATGATTACCGGTCGGCGTTGATGAAACTCATCGACAAAAAACGAAAGAGCGGCGGACAGGAACTGCCCGATACAGGTCACGAACCGAAGCGCGCCACCAACGTCATCGACCTGGCGTCGGTGCTCCAGCAAAGCCTGGCCGAAGCCAGTTCGCCGAAAGCGAAGGGAAAAAATAAAAAGCCGAAGACAAAACCCCGCCGCCGCGCGGCCTAAGGGCAAAATCCCCGCTTCGATCCTTCCCCTCGTCGCATGGCATCGCGTCAAAAACCACCCGAGGTTAAATTCAGCAATTTAACCAAGGTCTTTTTTCCCGAAGGGAAATTCACCAAGGGAGATGTCATCAGCTACTACGTCGCCGTGGCTCCGCACCTTTTGCCACACTTGAAGGATCGGCCGGTGACGCTGATCCGGTTTCCGGACGGTGTGACCGGCGAAAAGTTCTACGAAAAGAACATTCCCTCCTTTGCTCCGGCGTGGATCAAAACCCATGCGGTCAGCCGGCGCAGCCGCGAGGGGAAAACGAACTACATCGTGATCAACGATGCCGCCACCCTCGCCTGGTGCGCCAACCTCGCGGCGATCGAACTGCACCCGTTTCTGCATCATACCAAAAATCTCGAGCAGCCAACCCATGTGGTCTTTGACTTCGATCCGGGCGAAGGCGCTGACATCCTCACCTGCGCCAAAGTCGCGTTTTTGGTGAAGGAGATTCTCGATGGCCTGAAACTGGAGGCGCTGCCCAAGGTTTCGGGCTCGAAGGGCATCCAGCTTTATGTACCACTGAATACCAAGGTAACCTACGCCGCCACCGGCGCGTTCGCCAAGGCGGTGGCCGAATTGCTGCAGCAAAAACACGCCGAACTGGTGGTCAGCAAAATGGACAAACTGCAACGCCGGGGACGCGTATTGATCGATTGGAGTCAGAATTCCGCCTCAAAAACCACCGTCGCGGTGTACTCGATGCGCGGAAAACGCAATGCGCCGTTTATCTCGATGCCGGTGACTTGGGACGAATTGAAACGGGCACTGAGAACCTGGAAACCCTCATCGTTATTTTTTAGTCCCGCCGACGCACTAAAACGCCTGAAAAAGACCGGTGATCTGTTTGCGCCTCTGCTGAAAAAGAAACAAACCCTGCCCAAGGCGTTCGCCAAAATCGGCCCGGTGGTCGAAAAAGAAATCTCCCCTTCCCTGCGAAAATATCAGGCGAAGCGCAATTTTTCGGTCACGGCAGAACCTCCCCCCGACCAGGGAAAATCGTCGAAAAAGAAAACAAAAGGAGGTCGTTTCGTGATTCAAAAACACGATGCGTCCCACCTGCACTACGATTTCCGGCTGGAGATGGACGGTACGCTCAAATCCTGGGCCATTCCCAAAGGCGTGCCCACGGAGTTGGGAGTGAAACGTTCCGCGTTTCAGGTGGAAGATCATCCTCTCAATTATATGAAGTTCGAGGGCACGATTCCGAAGGGACAATACGGCGGCGGGACGGTCATGGTCTGGGATATCGGCACCTACGAATTGCTCGGCGGCGAATTATCGGACGGGAATTTGAAGCTGATGCTCCATGGAAAAAAATTGAAAGGCGAATGGCACATGTTCCGCATTCGCAGCGAGGACGACAAACCCGTGTGGTTGATTGCGAAGTCCGGCGTCGCCGCGAAGGTAATTTCCGAGCGGCAAAACGACAGTTCGGTACTGACCCGCCGCTCGATGGCCCGCATCGCGAAGGACAACGATGCGCAGTGGCAGAGTAAGCCGAGGTGATGGTGGAAAGAATGTTATTAATGCCCGAGACGCGGATAAAATACCCGATTCGTCATCCTGAACGCAGTGAAGGATCCATGGCTTCGACTACACGCATTCCCGTGGATTCTTCGTTGCACTCAGGATGACGGTAGCGGGGGTATATTTTTTGTCGTTCATTCCCAATCAGCCGAGCTGGGGCTCGGCGGTCCCTGGGGAGGTAGTCCGCAGCTCTCAACCCTCAACTCAAAACTAAGCATCCCCTCCCGCTTCGCGGACGACGTCGCGGGCTGGCTTATCTTTGCGGAGGCCGAGGAATACCGGCTGGCGTAGGAGGCCGTCGTGGGTCCATTCGGCGAATTTGATTTGCGCGACCAGCTGCGGTTTCAGCCACGTGATTTTTCTCATCTCACTTAGCGGCATGCCGGTCCCGAAACGGGATTTGTGATTGAGCGGCAGATTATCGAACGGGCACGTGGCCCGCACCCGCTTGAGAAAGAGCGCGTGCAGCGTCTCCAACAGACGATGATTGAAACCCGTGCCGACTTTCCCCGCATACAGGAATTTCCCGCCGTGATGATAGCCGATCAAGATGGCGCCGAAATATTGCCGGCTTTTCTGCGGCGGGCTGAAGCCCCCGATCACAAATTCCTGTTCGCCGAGAATCTTGCACTTCAACCATGCTCCGCTGCGGCGTCCGCTCTCGTAGAGCGAGCCCGGACGCTTCGCGATGATTCCCTCCAGCCCCTGTTTGCGGGCGGCTTGCATCAACTCCGCCGGCTCCACCGCGAAAGAGGGCGATAGCTGCAACGGATTTTTTGTCTTACCCAGCAGGGCGGCAAGGCGCGCACGTCGCTCTTCCACGGGCAACGCCACGAATGATTTCCCGTCGTGCCGGACCAAATCAAAAATGTAATAAACCAGCGGTGCCGCCGCCCCGCCCAGATCGCGTCCCTGCAGGAGCTGAAACCGGGAACGTCCCCTCGTATCCAACGCGACAATCTCCCCGTCCAGCACGGCATTTTTGCAGCGGATCTTTTTCAGTGCCTCCACAATTTCCGGGTAGTCGTCCGTCATCGACTTTTGATTGCGGGACCACAATCCGGCTTTTCCCCGGTTCAAAATCGCCAGCGCGCGATAGCCGTCGTACTTGATCTCACAATGCCACCGGCCCGTCGGAATTTCCGTCACGCCCAGCGCTTTCATCGGCTCGATGAATTCAGCAGGAACCGAGGGAGATTCCAGGCGGGAGGCGGTTTTTGCACGGGCCATGCAAAGATACTGTCCAGCCGCAGGCCGCGCGGTTCCCGGCTAATGAAACGTCCCTGGTAGGGCGGATTATCCTTAATCCGCCGAGATCGAGTCACACCTAAAGCGCGGCGGATTAAGGATAATCCGCCTTACCCTAGGAATAGTCTCGCCGACCTTCCAAGGCGCTTTTCAGGGTGACGGCATCCGCGTAAACAACGCCGCTTCCGCTCGGCAGCCCAAATCCGATCCGGGTCACTTTCACTCCCGAAGACGGCAGCCGCTCCGTAAGATAATGACAGGTCGCCTCGCCTTCCACGTCGTTGGAAAGCGCCAGGATCAGTTCTGTGATCTCACCCGAACTCACGCGGTCAAACAGGGACTTGAGATTCAAATCCTCCGGCGCGACGCCCCTGATCGGCGACAATTTCCCGTGCAGCACGTGATAGCGCCCGCGATAAGCACCGGAACGTTCGATCGCCTCGAGGTCGGTCACGAATTCCACCACGCATACCTGTCCGTCGCTCCGGCGAGGATCGGCACACACCGGGCATTTCTCCTGTTCGGACAGATTGCCACACACCACGCAACGCCGGACATTTTTGGCTGCGTCGGTCAGAGCCGCAACCAATTCGGGCAGCCGCTCCGGTTTCTCCACGAGCAAATGCAGCGCGATCCGCTCGGACGAGCGATAGCCAATGCCGGGCAGTTGCTTCAGCAGTTTCTGCAGACGCTCAAGCGCGGGAGTCATGGGATTTTCGACTTTGGATTGGGGATTTTCGATTTAACGACCCACGTCGAGGTCCGGCACTGCTCACAGGTAGGGCGGGACCGCTGGGCCCGCCATCAGCATGGAATTCCCCAATCGCTTCGCTGTCCTCAAAACATTCCCGGCATCTGGAAGCCGGCGGAGATGCGCTGCATTTCGGAATCGTTGAGGTCCTTCGCCTTCTGAGCCGCTTCCTGCACGGCGTTCAAAATCGTTTCCTCCACCAGCTTCTTTTCCTCCTTGAGGAACTCCGGGTCGAGAGTCAGCGAGAGAAACTTGCCGGCGCCATTGACCTTGATCTGCACCGCACCACCGCCGCTGGTGACATCGATTTCGCGCGTCGCGAGCGTCGCCTGCAACGACTCGATCTGCTTCTGCATTTTCTGGGCTTGTTTGAGGAGAGTGCCTACGCCGGCCATGGTGGAATGGGGTTAAAGTTGGAAGGAAGTGATGGGTCACAAGAACACTACGCCGCCCGGCTGGCCTTCAAGCTATTAATGAGGGGGAAATCAGCCTTTAAGTCCCGGGCCAGACGGTCGTCGTAAACCTCGTTACGCACCGGCATTTCCTTACATCAAACGCATTGAAGATTGTGGCGAGCTTGACCCCACCCTTTGATTTGCCCACCAAGCCAACCCTTCGATGACCGATCTTATCCTGACCCATCCCGGCGGTGCGCATAAGGACGAATTTCTCGCCTGCAGCGTGCTGCTCGCCCTGAATCCTGTTTCCGTCGTCCGGCGCGAGCCCACTCCCGAGGATTTGGCGAATCCCGCCACCTGCGTCGTCGACGTGGGCCATCTCCACGAGCCGAAGCGCAACAACTTCGATCATCACCAGCTGCCGAAGGATCATCCCCCCACCTGCTCGCTGTCGCTGGTGCTGCAACACCTCGGTTTGTATGCGGATGCCCGTCAGTTTTGCGAGTGGCTCGAACCGGCGGAATGGTTCGATTGCCGGGGGTTGGTGACCACCGGAGCCTGGCTCGGCGTGACGCCGGAAATTCTCACCAAATTGAACTCGCCAATCGACATCACCCTGCTGCGCCGATTTGCCCAGGCCAAACGCATCGACCGCGGTGACGCGCTCTGGGAAGTGATGAAGATGATCGGGGAAGATTTGCTCGACTATGTGAAGTCGATGCGGGCACGGCTCGATTTTATCGGCGCCCATGCCGCGCTTTGGGACCTGAACCTGGCCGGCTCGCCGGGGAAAATTCTTTTCCTGCCGCGCGTCGAGCCATTGTCCGCGGAACCGTCGCTGGGCATCGATCAGTTCATCGAAAGTCGCGGCCTGACGGATGAGGTCGTCGGATCGGTTTACCCCGATCGTCGCAGTACGGGATATGGACTCTCGCGTTTTCGCGATAATCCCCGGCTCGATTTCACGCGCATCGCGAGCGAGCCCGACGTGCATTTCGCCCACGCCCGGGGTTTCGTGGCCAAAACCTCCGCGCACGAAATCACGCGCCTGCAGGAATTGGTGCAAAAAGCCGGAGTCGCAGCGCCCCGGACATCGGCGTAGGTTGCGAGCTTGCTCGCAACGTGGCGCGCAAGCGCGCCACCTACCCTTTTCTCTTTTTGTAGGCGTGGTGAGGGCACCCCCGCCTACAAAAA
>JBEHXD010000234.1:0-7931 GCA_048498875.1 Verrucomicrobiota bacterium | reverse complement strand
CTTTTCGATCATGGTCAGACCCGCCGCCATGAGTTCGCGCTCAAGCAGGGATTCGAAACCGTATTGGCAGAGAAAAAGCATGGCATCGTTTAGCGGCGGCAGGTCGTGGGGTGCGACGAAAATACGCTGCCAGCGAAAGAATTCGCTTCACTGGCGTATCCCGCTTCTAGTTCACGGCGTCAGTTTTCCGCCGGTACCGGGCAGTTTCATGACTTGGACCCAAAACTATACCCCGCTGTTTGACAGCCTTGCGCTTTCAACCGCCGCGGCATTGGTGCCGGTGATAGTGTTGCTGGGCCTGCTTGCCTCGGGTCGGGTGAAAGCCCATTGGGCCGCTCTGGCCGGACTTGGTGCGGTGCTGTTTCTGGCGGTTTTCATCTATCGAATGCCGCCGGGCATGGCGGTCGCAGCGGGTTTCTACGGCGCGCTTTACGGACTCCTGCCGATTGGCTGGATCATCCTGAACGTCGTCTTCCTCTACGATATCACCGTCGAAACCGGACAATTTGAAATTGTCCGCCAGTCCATCGCCCATCTTTCCGACGACCGGAGAATTCAAGCCCTGCTCATCGCCTTCAGTTTTGGCGCCTTCATTGAAGGTGCGGCGGGCTTTGGTGCCCCGGTGGCAATTTCCGCGGCCATGTTGATCGGTATTGGCTTTCGCCCACTGCTAGCCGCGTCACTGGCATTGATCGGTAACACCGCGCCCGTTGCCTTTGGCTCGCTCGGAATTCCCGTGGTTTCACTCGCGCAAGTTACCGGACTTCCCGTGGGGAGCCTCAGCGCCATGGTCGGACGGCAGCTTCCGTTTTTCAGCCTGATCATCCCCGCCTGGCTCATTGTGGCCATGTGCGGCTGGCGTGGTCTTCGCGGCGTGTGGCCGGTCTGTCTGGCCGCCGGGCTGAGTTTTGCCGTCGTCCAGTTTCTCGTCAGCAATTACCACGGCCCGTGGCTGGTCGATACGGCAGGCGCTTTGGTTTCCGTTGCCGCCATGCTCGCCTTGCTCCGTTTCTGGCGGCCCGGTGAAATCTGGCGGTTCCCCGGCGAAACGGCGCCAATGTCCCAGGCTTCGCGCCCGCCGGCGAAGACCCTGTTCAAAGCGTGGTCGCCCTGGCTGGTTCTCACGGTAGTGGTGGCGCTTTGGGCATTCCCCGAAATAAAAGCGACGCTCAACAAAATCTCGGAATTTAAATTCGCGATTCCCCGTCTCGATCTGGCCGTGTTGAAAGCGCCGCCGCTCTCACCCGATCTTCATCCGGAAAGCGCGGTCTACACACTCAATCTCCTCTCCGCCACGGGCACGGCTCCCCTGATCGCCGCCGTGGCCGCGGGATTTCTGCTCGGTTTGAGCCCCTCGAAGCTGGCCAAGATCTATGGCCGGACATTCTGGCGGGTGCGCTGGTCGCTGCTCACGATTTCCGGGATGCTCGCCCTGGCCTTTACGTCGCGTTATGCCGGCATTGATTCCACGCTCGGTCTCGCGTTCGCCAGCACCGGCCGGCTTTTTCCCTTTTTCTCCCCACTGCTGGGCTGGCTGGGGGTTGCTCTTACCGGAAGCGATACAGCGTCCAACGTTCTTTTTGGAAATCTGCAACGGGTATCCGCCCAGCAATTGGGCATTTCGCCCATCCTGGCCGCGGCGGCCAACAGCACCGGCGGGGTCATGGGCAAGATGATCGACGCCCAAAGCATCGTGGTCGCCGGCGTCGCCACGGGACAGCACGGCGGTGAGGGAAAAATCCTTCGCTCCGTTTTCTGGCACAGCCTTGCGCTGGCCACCCTTGTCGGCCTGCTGGTGGCCAGCCAGGCCTGGTTTTTTCCCGGCGTGGTGCCATCTCCCTGATCCGAAACGGAGGTCTCCCCAACACCCGATCCCGATCTGATCCCGGGAAAATCTCCGTGCCTTTTCGAGGGCGGTTTGTTCACTGACCTTCCGCCTCCCATGCGCCAGCCCACTTCCGACCTCCGCATCCGCACCGCCCGTCCTTTGCTTTCTCCCGCCATCCTCGAGGAGGATTTGCCACTGCCCGAATCGGGCGCCCGGCTCGTCGATGAAGCCCGGCACACCATCAGCGGAATCCTCGCGGGACGCGACGACCGCCTGCTGGCGATCGTCGGCCCGTGTTCGGTCCACGACCCGGCCGCGGCGCTGGAATACGCGAAAAAACTCAAGCCGGTGGCGGCCCGCCTGGCGCGCGACTTGTTTGTGGTCATGCGCGTGTATTTTGAAAAGCCGCGCACGACGGTCGGCTGGAAAGGCCTGATCAACGACCCGAAGCTCGACGGCAGTTTTCAGGTCAACACCGGGTTGCGACTCGCCCGCCGGCTCATGCTCGACGTGAACCACGTGGGCCTGCCCATCGGCACCGAATTTCTGGATACGACCCTGGGGCAATATTACGCCGATCTCGTATCCTGGGCGGCGATCGGCGCCCGCACCACTGAAAGCCAGATCCACCGCGAACTCGCCTCCGGTCTTTCGATGGCCGTTGGCTTCAAGAACCGCACCGACGGCGATCTGCAAGTGGCAGCGGATGCCATTATCTCGGCCAAACATCCGCATTGTTTTCCTTCCCTCACTCGCGAAGGCGCCCCGGCGGTGCTCGCCACAACCGGCAATCCGGAAGGACATCTCGTCCTGCGCGGAGGCAATCGCACCGGGCCGAATTACGATCACCATTCGGTGCAAGCCGCAACCGCGCTCCTGGCCAGAGCCGGAGCCTTGCCAGTGGTGCTCGTGGATTGCAGTCACGGGAACAGCGAAAAGAAATACGAACGCCAGATTGCCGTCGCCGCGGATCTCGCCGCCCAGATCAGCGCCGGCGAACGGGCCATCATCGGCGTGATGCTCGAAAGCAATCTCGTCGGCGGTGCGCAGAAGTACGAACCCGGCAAGCCGCTGGTCCACGGCCAAAGCATCACCGATGCATGTCTGGCCTTCGACGAAACGGTTCCCGTTTTGGAAAAGCTCGCGCAAGCCGTCGTGGCCCGCCGCGCCGTCAAACGGTAACAAGCCGTTGCCATGACGCGCGTCCTGATCGCCTTCGACAAGTTCAAGGACGCACTCACCTCGCGCGAAGCCTGCAACGCGGCCGCGCAGGCGCTCCGTCGCAAACATCCCGACTGGCAACTCGATCTCTGCCCGCTGGCGGATGGAGGCGATGGTTTTTGCGAAACCCTGACGCACGCCGCGCGTGGTCGGCTCGATTACGTATCCTGTACCGGGCCCCGCGGCCTTTCGCGGAAAGCGCCGGTCGGCTACATTTCGACCACAGCTCTCAGCCCCGCTCTGCGCGGCATGCTGAATTGTCCCGACGATGCCCCGCTGGCGATCATCGAAATGGCGACCAGCAGCGGCCTGGTGCTGCTTCCGATGGACCAGCGTGATCCCTGGCAAACGAGCAGTCGCGGCACCGGCGAATTGATCGCCGCCGCCACCAAGGCCGGAGTAGGCACGATTCTGCTCGGAGTCGGCGGAAGCGCCACCAACGATCTCGGCCTGGGCGCACTCGCAGCGCTCGGAGTGAAATTCTTCGATGACGCCGGAGCTCCGGTTTTTAATCCGGTGCCCGCTTCGTGGGACCGGATCGCGCGCCTCGAGGGCCCGGTTTCGCTGCCCGCCCTGATCATTGCCTGCGATGTGACCAATCCCTTGCTTGGTCCGTCGGGGGCCACTGCCACGTTCGGTCCACAAAAAGGACTGCAGCCCGCGGATCTGCCACAACTGGAACATCAGGCGGCCCGCTTGAGCCAGTTGCTTTGTACCGCCTTCCAACAGCCTCATTCATTGGTTTCCACTCCGGGAGCGGGTGCCGCGGGCGGGTTTGCGTTCGGCCTGATGGTGGCCGCCCAAGCGCGCTTGCTGTCCGGTTCCACGCTGGTGTCCGAATGGCTGAACCTTCCGGGGCGCATTGCCGCCGCCGACATTGTGCTCACCGGGGAAGGCCGTTTTGACCTTACTTCCCGCAGCGGGAAAGGTCCGGGATCAGTTGTCGAAATCGCGCGGCGCCTCGGGAAAAAAATCCATGTTTTTGCCGGCAGCCTGGATCCCACCGCGATCGGGGACGATTGTTACGCCCACGCGATCTCCCCCACTTCGCTACCTCTGACCCACGCCTTGCCGCGCACCGGGGAGTTTTTGATTCGGGCGATCGATTCGATCTTTTAAATCAGGCCATAAAACGAGGCCTTGGGTTCAACATTGTCCTCGCCAAAACAGAACGGCGTTTTCAAAACTCACAGTGATGTCCCGCCGCTCAATTTTGAGTCTATCCCTCGGCGCCATCGCCGTGAGCATCGCGGCGGTGGTCCTGGCGCTGGGCGGCTGCTCGAGCAAGCCCGACAAGCCGGCGGAAAAACCGCCCGTCCCTCCGGTGGCGAAAGCCGAGCCGACGGTAGCTCCAATTCCGATCCCCGCAGCCCCCGTGGAAAAACTGCCCCCGGTGATGTTGGGCATCGATGTGCTGGAAGCGGAAAAATTTGCGCCCATCGTCGGGAAGAAAATCGGACTGCTCACCCACCCCGCCGGCGTGAATCGCCGCGGCGAGAGCACGGTCGACGTCATCCGCCGTGCGCCAAAAACCAAACTGGTCGCGCTTTTCGCTCCGGAACACGGACTCTGGGGTACGGACAAGGCGGGGGATAATTTCGCCGACACGGTCGATCCGCACACCGGATTGCCGGTTTATTCCCTGCACGGTAAAACGCGCAAGCCGACGAAGGAAATGCTTAAGGGAATCGACGCCCTCGTGATCGATCTTCAGGACATCGGCACCCGGTCATACACGTTCATCAGCTGCCTGCGCTGGACGATGGAAGCCTGCTTTGAGAACGGCGTGGAGGTTATCGTGCTCGACCGCCCCAATCCCCTCGGCGGCCTGAAAGTGGACGGTCCGCCGCTCGACGCGGAATACATGAGCTACGTCGGAGCGTTTCGGGTGCCTTACGTGCACGGGTTGACCATGGGCGAACTCGCCCGCATGGCGAAAAATGCACCCCGCGTTCTGGCGGTCACGGACAAGATTCGTGAGAAAGGCGTGCTGACGGTCGTGCCCATGCGCGGCTGGATTCGCTCGATGCGCTGGCCCGACACCGAGCTCAAGTGGGTGCCAACGTCACCATTCGTGCAGGACTACGCCGCCGTCGTCGGCTATGCGATGACCGGACTCGGCACGGAACTGGGCGGGTTCACCTGGGGCATCGGCATCAACCACGCATTTCGCGGCATTGGTTTCCCCAAAAAGACGCCCGATGAAATCATCAAGGAATTCGAGCAGTACAAAATTCCCGGCATCAAATTTCTGAAGGCCCAGGGAATCGCGCGCGACGGCAAGGTCATCACCGGCGTTTACGTGGACATCACCGACTTCGACGCCTGGCGGCCGACCGAGCTGTCGTTCTACATGATGAAGACCGCGGCCAAATGGAATTCAACCAATCCGTTTACCTTTGCTCCAAACGATCGGGCGTCGATGTTCAACAAGCTTGTCGGATCAAATGCGTGGTGGACTGCGATTCGCAGCCAGGGTGCGAAGGTCGACGTCGCTTCCTTCCTCACCAACTGGCAGACGCGCGACGCGATTTATCAGCAGCAGAGCAAAAAGTACTGGCTGTACCAGTAGTGAATCAGGAGTCTTTTTTCCGATCGATGTTGAGCAAACGCGCCACCGTTCTGATCGTTTCGCTGGTCGCGAATATCGTTCTGCTGGTGATTTTATTTTTCAGCTTTCACAAAGCGCAGACCCCTGCTGCAACTGCGGTTCCTCTTTCCGCCGCCAAGCCGCCAGACGCGAAAGCGGTTAAACAACAACTGTTGCGCCTTCTCGAATCCGCCAGCCTTTCGGAACTGATCGCTGCAGGCGTCCCGGAAAAAACTGCCCGCGACCTTGTCCGTGGACGGATTTACGCCCGTTTTCAGAACCGCGTGATGGAAACACGCCGATCCGACCGGCCAGTCGACGGGCGTTACTGGGTCAGTCCAAACCGCATTTCCAACCGTGCACGGCAAAATTCATTCGCCGTGCTGAAGGCGCATCGGGAATTGGACGATTCGCTTCGTGCCTTGGGTGAGCGGGACCTACTCGGCGAATCATATGACTCAAAACTCGAGTTTATTTCCCACGAGAAACAGGAAAAACTTCTCCGCATCAAACAGGACTACGAGGAAATGGAGGCGGGGCTGGGTATTGCCGACGGATTTTTCCTCAATTCTGATCGGGAAAAAGTCACTGTGCTTCAAGAGGAAGAAGAGAGGGATATGACGCAATTGTTTACGCCCCTCGAACTGCGGTCCTATCGAATGCGCACCTCTCCCACGGCGCATTTTGTGGCGGAAAAATATGGCGAGGCCATTCAAAGTGAAGCCGACTACGAGAAGATTTATGCGCTGCAAAAAGCGTTTGACGATCAATACCGCAATCCCGATTCCCCGGAGATCGGGGTTTCAGGCTGGCAGATGGCCGAACGCGAATTGCAGAAAAATATCCTGGGCATCATCGGAAAGGAAAATTTCGCCGCCGCTCAGCAACGATTGGACCGCGAACACGGGGCATTGGAGACGATCGTCATGCGCCTGAACCTTGCGCCTGCCACCACCGACTCAATCTACGCGATGCGGGAAACCTATTCGGCCCAATCGCTGGCCATTGTCCTGAAGAACTCCCTTTCAGCAGAAGCCCGCCGCGATCAAATCAAGGCTCTCGGTGAACAAGCCCGCGCGGCTATAGAGTCGGCACTCGGACCCACGGGCTCCCGGGATTATTCGGACTATGCCTCCTGGCTGGGGGCATTGGAAACCGGTCGGGGGTTCGGCACCCATGCCTCAGACTCGTACGGAGAGATGCCGAGCCTTTATGAGACGACCTACCCGGTTTCCATTTCTGCTGATAAAACAGAATCCCCCGCGGCTCCGTCCAATTAGCAAAATGGCGATCCCCAATGACCCAAGAAGTCAGTTCGCCGATTTCGCCCGGGCGCCATTCTTCGCCACCCATGCGTTGTATTCAGCGCGGGGCATGAAACGGAGCGAAGCGGAATTGATGCAATAACGCAGGCCGGTCGGAGCCGGTCCGTCCTCGAAAACGTGGCCGAGGTGGCCGCCATCGACGTTGCTGTGCACCTCGACGCGCACCATGCCGAAGCTGGTGTCGCGGGTTTCGCCCACAAAGGCTTTTTCAATCGGCTTGGTGAAACTTGGCCAACCGGTACCGGACTCGAACTTGTCCCGGCTGTCGAACAGCGGGGTATCACTGCAGACGGAGAAATACACGCCGTCCTCGTGATTGTTCCAATATTCGTTGCCGAACGGACGCTCGGTGCCCTGCTGGCGGGCCACGCGATATTGTTCAGGGGTGAGCAGGGAACGCCATTCGGCCTCGGTGTGCTTCACCTCATTTTTGCTCATGTCAATGACCACGCGGGACGGCAGGCCGCAGGCGGATTTTTCGTCACCGGGAGCACAGGCCTGTTCGGTCGTTTTGGAGTCTTTGGATTTCATACGGGAGTCGGTGGGATCAAGGCTGCCCGCGGCCATGCTTCCAGCCACGGCGGAAAGAGTGAGAAGAAACAAGGACCACTTTTTCATTGAATAGATGTAGTTAAGAAGTACGGATTCGCAACCCGGAGGGATGCGTTCGCTTTCAAGTAAGAGCTTCGATCCGTCGTTTTATTCCGCGCGAACCTGCACCTTGCCGTCGTGGAACTCGGTGGTCAGTGGCTCGCCGGACTTAATTCCCGCCGCCCGCGCCACCGGTTTCCCCCCGGCGTCCCGGACAATCGCGTAACCCCGCTTCAGCACCGACTTCGGACTCGCCGACTCCAGGCGTTTCCAAAGGGCGAGCAGATGATGCGACTCCTGCTGAATCCGCTTTTCGGGCGAAAGGCCCTCGCGCTCGCGTTCGAGGAGCCGGCGTTGTTCGGTGGTCTTTTGTCGC
>JBEHXD010000233.1:0-7959 GCA_048498875.1 Verrucomicrobiota bacterium | reverse complement strand
ATGCCCTCGCTCCCGGCTACATGGCGACGGACAACACCGAGGCCATTCGCGCCGACGCGGCCCGCAACAAGTCCATTCTCGAGCGCATTCCCGCCGGCCGGTGGGGATCGCCGGCTGATTTGCAGGGCGCGGTAATCTTTCTCGCATCGCCGGCGTCAGACTACATGCAAGGCCACACGCTGGCAGTCGATGGCGGTTGGCTCGCACGATAACCCTCAACCCCTTCCTCGATGTTACCCCTGCGTCGCCTGTTTCTCGGTTTGTTTGCGTCAGCGATCGTCGCCTCCGCGGCGGATCAAATCACGATCAAGGTCACGAATGATTTATCCGAAGCGCGTCCTTCCGCCACGATTGCCGTGCCGTGGAACTCGCTGGCGGAGCTGATGCCGGGCGCATTGCTGCAGCATATTTCAATCAAGGATAGCGCGGGTCACGTGCTGCCCTACCAGGTGACGAACGTGGCGCCCGAGGCCAAGGATCCGCAGAACAAAGGCGTCGCATACGGCGAACTGCTTTTTCAGCACGATTTCACGGCCGGCGAAAAGTCCGCGACATTTGTCGTGACCCGCGAAGAGGCGGTTTCCCCGGTGTTTTCCTCGCAGACTTTCGCACGTTACGTTCCGGAACGGCTCGATGATTTTGCCTGGGAAAACGACAAGCTGGCGCATCGCACCTACGGACCCGCGCTCGCTGCGCCCGACGAGCCCAAGCGGGGCAAGGAAGTGCTGGTGACGAGCGGCCTCGACATCTGGTGCAAGCGGGTGACGTATCCGGTGGTCGATCGTTGGTACAACAAAGGCCACGATCATTACCATCACGACGAAGGCGAGGGGATGGACATGTATAACGTCGGTGAGTCTCGCGGCTGCGGCGGCACCGGTATTTGGGACGGCAAATCGCTTGCGGTGGGGCGCAATTACAAAACCTGGAAGGTGATCGCGAACGGACCGATCCGGACCATTTTTGAGCTGACCTACGATGCCTGGGCCGCCGGTGGAGTGAAAGTCACCGAAACCAAACGATTCACCGTCGATGCCGGACACAATCTCGACCAGATCGACAGCACCTTCACGGTGGTGGAGGGCTCGGCGACCAATCTGACCGTCGGCATCGGCCTGAACAAAAAACCCGCGGACAAGGGTCAGGACGAGAAAATCGCGGTCACGCCGGTTGCCGCGGATGGTTCCCTGACCCAATGGGTCGTGCAAAAAACCAACGGCATGCTGGGAACCGCGGTGATCATACCGGCCGAAAATTTCCAGGGATTTGCCGAGGATGACCGCAACCTTCTGTTGCTGGCCAAGGCGACCTCGGGGCAGCCGCTGCGGTACTACGTGGGTGCGGGCTGGTCGAAGGCGGGCGAATTCACGACGCAACAAGCCTGGAATGACTACGTCGCGGCCTGTGCCCGTCGCGCCAAATCGCCTCTCACCATTTCACTCACACGATGAACTTCCGTAATTTCCTTCTGGTTTTTGTTCTAAGCGCGCTCGGTTTTTTCAGGGCGGCAGCAGCGGAAGATAAGGAAATTCTGGGATTGATGGAGCGGGTGGCGGACTGGCAGCTCGCCAATCCCAAACCTAAGGAAAAAGCCGATGGTTGGGTGAACGCGGCATTTTACACCGGCGTCGTGGAGCTCTCGCGGATCTCCGCGAGCCCGCGATTCCACGACACGATGATGAAAATGTCCGAGGACAACCACTGGCAGCCGGCCCCGCGCACCTACCATGCGGATGACTATGCGGTCAGCCAGACCTACCTCGACCTGTACCTGCAGCACCACGAGCCCCGCATGCTGGCCCCGACGCAGGAGCGCTTTGATTACATCCTCGCGCATCCGAAGGACGACAACCTCAGTTTCGACAAGGACAAGAATCCCGATCGCCTCGACCGGTGGTCGTGGTGCGACGCGCTTTTCATGGGACCACCCGCGTGGACGCGATTGTGGAAAGCCACGGGCAAAACGGCGTATCTCGATTTTGCGGTGACGAAATGGTGGGTCACATCCGATTACCTCTACGACAAGGAGGAGCACCTCTATTATCGCGACAGCTCGTTGTTCGGCAAGAAGGAGAAAAACGGCGCCAAGATTTTCTGGAGCCGCGGCAACGGCTGGGTGATGGCGGGCCTGGTGCGGGTCTTGCAACTTCTCCCGGCCGATCATCCTTCGCGCGGGCGCTTCGAGCAGCAGTTTCGAGAAATGGCGGATAAAGTTCTCGCCTGCCAGCAGTCGGACGGATTCTGGCGCTCGAGTCTGCTCGATCCCGAAAGCTACAAAATGCAGGAAACGAGCGGCACGGGGTTTTATTGCTACGCCTTCAGCTGGGGGATCAATCACGGGCTGCTGGATCGTGCGCGTTTCGAACCTTCGGCCCGTCGGGCTTGGGCGGCGCTGGTCAGTTGTGTGACGCCTGAGGGAAAGTTGACCCACGTGCAGCCGATCGGATTCACCCCGGTGACCTTCGATGCGGACTCCACCGAACCTTTTGGCGTCGGCGCTTTTCTCCTCGCAGGCAGCGAAGTGCGGCTCCTCAGCCATCAATAATTATTCCCGATGTTGTCCTTAAAAAGTGTCCGGTTGGCAGTGTTTGGCGTGTTTGGCGGCGCGTTGACCGCTTTCACGGTGGCGGTTTCCGCGGCGGAAAAATTCGAGGGCATGACTCCGCTCGACTGGTCCGTGCACATGGCCCAGTCGGAGATGAAACGTCGCGGCGAAACCTTCTTTTATCCGCATGCGGAAGCGCGCTGGGAATACACGCGTGGGTTTCTGGCGCAGTCGTTGATCAAGCTGGGCGAACGGGTCAATGATCCCGCCACCACCGCTTTCGGGGCGCGCATGGTGGAGTCGTTTGTTACTCCCGATGGCGGAATCGCGACGTACAAGCTGCAGGAGTACAATATCGACCTGATCCCACCCGGACGGGCGCTGCTGTTGCGTTACGAGCAAACGAAGGATCCGAAGCTGGCGCAGGCCGCGAAATTATTGCGTCAGCAGCTCACGGGGCAGCCGCGCACCAGCGATGGCGGTTTCTGGCACAAGCAACGTTATCCTTACCAGATGTGGCTCGACGGTCTTTTCATGGGCGCGACTTTTTATGCCCAGTACGGACAGGTGTTTCGGGAGCCCGCGGCGTTCGACGACGTCGTGAAGCAGATTCTGCTCATGGATCAGCATGCGTACGATCCGAAGACCGGGCTGCATTACCATGCGTGGGATGAGAAGCGCGCCCAGACTTGGGCGAACAAACAAACCGGCACCTCGCCGAATTTCTGGGGACGGGCGGAAGGCTGGTATGCGATGGCGCTAGTGGATTGCCTCGACTATATCCCTGTGACGCAGCCACACGTCGAGGAGGTCAGTGAGATTTTGCGCCGGGTCGCCGATGGGATCGCCCGCTGGCAGGACCCGAAGACCGGCTTGTGGTGGCAGGTGCTCGATCAGGGCGACCGGAAGGGGAACTACCTGGAGTCGACGGCGTCGTGCATGTTCGTGTACTCGCTCGCGAAGGGGATTAACCGAGGCTATCTTTCCCGGGAAAAATATTTGCCGGTCGTGCTGAAAGGGTACGAGGGAATCGTGCGCGATTTCATCCGCAAGGGGAGCGACGGTTCGCTCAATCTCACGCAGTGCTGCGAAGTCGCGGGCCTCGGTTTTCTCAATGGCAAGGGCCGTCCGCGCGATGGCTCATTCGATTACTACGTCAGTGAGCCCATCGTTGAAAATGACCTGAAGGGCATTCCCTCGTTCATTCTCGCCGGCATCGAAGTGGAACAGCTGGTTTCCGCGGGAGCGGATACCCGGGTGACGGTACGGGGCTGGGAGTCGCTGCCCGCCGTGCTGGCGAAGATTAAAGCCCCCCAGTTTCCCGCGAAGGATTTTCTGATCACTGACTTTGGCGCGAAAGCGGGCACGGATTCATCGGCGGCCATCGCCGCCGCAATCGACGCGTGCGTCAAGGCGGGTGGCGGCCGCGTGGTGATCCCCGCCGGTGAATGGCTCACGGGCGCCATTCGCTTGAAAAGCGGCGTCAACCTTCATGTGAGCGAAGGCGCCACCCTGAAATTTATTTTCGATCCGGCCAAATACCCGGTCGTTTTCACCCGCTGGGAGGGTGTCGAGTGCATGAACTACTCGGCGTTCATCTATGCCTTCGAACAGGAAAACATCGCGGTGACCGGCAAGGGTACGCTCGATGGCGGGGCCGACTGGGACACCTGGTGGAGTTGGAATAAAAAGGGCGAGGGCGCCACGAAACAGAAAATCGCCCGCGACAAACTCAACGAGATGGGCGAGGCCGGCGTGCCGGTGGAACAGCGGATCTTTGGCGAGGGGAGTTTCCTTCGCCCGAATTTCATCCAGCCCTATCGCTGCAAAAATATCCTGATCGAAGGCGTCACGATTGTCCGTTCGCCCATGTGGGAACTTCATCCGGTGCTTTCCGAAAATATCACGGTGCGCGGGGTGAAAATCCACACGCGCGGACCGAACAACGACGGCTGTGACCCGGAGTCCTCGCGGGATATTTTGATGGAGGACTGTGTGTTCGATACCGGTGACGATTGCATCGCCATCAAATCGGGCCGCAACAACGACGGCCGCCGGCTGAATGTTCCGAGCGAAAACATCGTGGTGCGCAATTCCCAGATGCTCGACGGCCACGGTGGCGTCGTGCTCGGCAGCGAATGCAGCGGCGGGATCCGCAATGTGTTTGTGGAGAATTGCCAGATGGACAGCCCGAATCTCGATCGCGCACTGCGCCTGAAGTCGAATGCCCGCCGCGGCGGCGTACTGGAAAATGTTTTCATGCGGAATGTCACCATCGGTCGCGTGGGCGAGGCGGTGCTCACCGTGGATCTCCTTTACGAGGAAGGAGCCAAGGGCGATTTCATGCCGGTGGTGCGCAATATCACGCTCGACAACGTGACCAGCTCGGGCAGCCCGCGGGTTCTTTATATCCGGGGATTTAAAGGCGCCATCGTCGACCACATCCGGATCAGCAACTCGACTTTCAATGGCGTGACCGCCACCGATCTAATCCAGCACGCGGGCACCATCACGCTCGATCACATCACCGTCACTCCTGCCAAGTCCCCTCCAAGCCTGAATTCGGTCGCCGGTTCAGAAAAGTAAAGTCAGGCTTCACCTTCACCCCACACCCCATCGATGAGTAAATTCAATGAAGTTAACGAACAGATCGGCCGGTACCGTTGGACCATCTGTGCCCTGGTTTTTTTCGCCACCACCATCAACTACCTCGACCGGAATGTCCTCGGCCTGTTGAAGGACACCTTGGCCGAGAAGGGTATATTCGGGGTGGAGAAAGCCGACCAGGAGTTAAATTACTCCAACGTCGTGATCTGTTTTACGACCGCCTACGCGATCGGCATGGTGCTGGCGGGGCGGATCATCGACTGGTTGGGGACGAAAAAGGGATATGCCTATTCGCTTATTGGCTGGAGTGCAGCGGCCATTGGCCACGCGTTTGGTCACCACACCTGGAGTTTTGGGTTCTGGCGGGCCGCGCTGGGGTTTTCCGAGGCGGGGAATTTCCCGGCGGCCAACAAGACCATTGCCGAATGGTTTCCGCGGAAGGAACGCGCGTTTGCCACCGGCCTCTATAATTCCGGTGCGAACGTCGGCGCCATTGTCGCACCGCTTTGTGTTCCCGATATCGCAGCAAGCTGGGGTTGGGAGTGGGCGTTTATTCTCACCGGTGCGATCGGTCTGATCTGGTTGTTCTTCTGGTACGCCGTCTATGGCTCTCCGTCGGACAAATTGAAGAACGGCCGGATGCAGCAGGCCGAGTATGACTACATTCACAGCGACAAGGAGGAGCAGGTGGCCGATGCTTCCGGGACGAAAGTCTCGTGGCTCAAGTTGCTCGGATTTCGGCAGGCTTGGGCGTTTATCATGGGAAAATTCCTGACCGATGGCATCTGGTGGTTCTTCATGTTCTGGCTCCCTTCATTTCTTGGCGGCGAGAACGCCCGGAAAGTCGCGGCGTATAAAGCCGCTCATCCGGACTTTACCGGCGACCCCTCATCCGTTCCGGGTGTCATCAGTTGGACGCTCGCCGTGGCGGTGGTGTACACCATTGCCACCGGAGGATCCATTCTCGGTGGCTGGTTGCC
Source organism: Verrucomicrobiota bacterium (assembly GCA_048498875.1). Taxonomy (GTDB): domain Bacteria; phylum Verrucomicrobiota; class Verrucomicrobiia; order Opitutales; family Opitutaceae; genus Lacunisphaera. The sequence continues at coordinate 1,827 of JBEHXD010000233.1, read as the reverse complement.
CAAGAAATTTATCAATGGCGGCATGGACGCGAGCAAGGCGCGCAAGCTGGCGATGTTTATCTATGCGCTGTTTCCGCTGACCGTGCTCGCGGCGTCCAAGCTGGGAGAAATCAACACCTGGCTGGCGGTGGGAACGATCGCCATTGCCTGTTCGGCCCACCAGGCGTGGTCGGCCAATATGTTCACCACGGTTTCCGATATGTTTCCAAAAAGGGCGGTCGCTTCTGTTACCGGCTTGGGCGGAATGGCGGGCGCACTGGGTGGCGTGTTGATCGCGCGAATCGCGGGCTTGCTGCTCGCGCACTACACCGCCTTGGGGAAGATCGAGGTGGGCTATGGCATCCTTTTCATGATCTGCGGTTCGATCTATCTGCTCGCCTGGCTGGTGATCCACATGCTGGCGCCAAAGTTTAAACCCGTGCAACTCGCCTGATCATGACTAAGTGCGCGCTCCTGATCCTTGTTTCCTTACTGGCAACCGGGGTGTCCAGTCGCGCGACCGTATCCTGGCGGGAAGTGCTGCGTCAGGAGCAAGGCTGGTATGGCAGCACCGAGGCGGCAGCGATCGCCCGGAGCGTGCTGCTTTATCAGACGGAATCGGGGGGCTGGCCGAAAAACCGGGACATGACCAAAGCCCCGGATGCGGCGTTTTTGGCGGAAACCGCCTACGATCATCGCGATCCCACGATCGACAACGATGCGACCACGACGCAAATCCAGTTTTTGGCCCGCGTCGCCACCGCCCAGGACGACGCGCAGGCGCGGACGGCCGTGTTGTGCGGACTCGATTATTTGTTCGCCGCCCAGTATCCCGGCGGCGGATTCCCGCAATATTTTCCGCTGATCACGGGCTATTACACGCATATCACCTATAACGACAATGCGATGGTGAATGCCCTGGAGGTGCTGCGCGATGTCAGCACGGGCGCGTCTCCCTATGCCTTTGTCGATACGCCCCGCCGGACAAAAGCGGCGGATGCCGTGAAGCGGGGCGTCGCCTGTATTCTTCGCACCCAGGTTAAACAGAACGGGAAACTCACGGTGTGGTGCGCCCAGCATGACGAAACCACTTTGGCTCCCGCGTGGGCGCGTAATTTCGAACCGCCTTCCCTGTCTGGTGAGGAAAGCGTGGCGCTCGTGCGATTTTTGATGGGTATCGAGAATCCTTCCGCGGAAGTGAAGGCCGCCATCGAGGGTGCCATGGACTGGTTTGAGGCGGTTCCGGTTCGCGGCCTGCGCATCGACAATTCGCCCGGGTCCGACGGCAAAAAAGACCGGCACTTTCTGGTCGATGCCAAGGCGCCGGTCCACTGGGCCCGATTCTACGAGCTGGGCACGAATAAACCCATTTTCATCGGGCGCGATAAAGTCATTCGCTACGATTTCAACCAGATCGAGCGCGAGCGGCGCACGGGCTACATTTATTTGAGCGACTGGCCGGCCAAACTGCTGAGTGAAGAGTATCCGCGCTGGCGCTCGCGAAATCACCGGTCATGAAACCAGTTCAATCATTCGGAAAACTATTTCGAAGGTTTGTGAGTGATATTCGGGCGCCCGACTTGTGCCGCATTTAAAATGAAAATCATCGCAACTGTCATTCTGAACGAAGTGAAGAATCCATGGGCTTGCACGTCGTCAACGCGGTGGATTCTTCGCGACGCTCAGAATGACAAGCTCGGGCCTTTGAACTGTGTTCGATCCGCTCTTTTGCGGCTGACGTCGCCTTTTGTTTTTTTGGCTGTCATAAGCGCTGGGTTCTTCTCGGCTGTGCCAACCTCCGCCGCCGCCCTGCTGGTCCTTATCCTGCGTCACCACCGCCCCTGGCTC
>JBEHXD010000232.1:0-7982 GCA_048498875.1 Verrucomicrobiota bacterium | reverse complement strand
TCACGGACCATTTGCCCTTTCGCCTGGCCCCCAATCGCGGGGTTGCAGCTCATCTGCGCAATGGTATCAATGTTGCCGGTGAGGAGAAGGGTGGAAGCGCCCATCCGTGACGCCGCCAAGCAGGCCTCAACCCCGGCATGACCCGCGCCGCAAACAATCACATCGAACGGGTTTTCGCTATAAACCATGAAAAGAGAAATTATATTTTGATATGAAATTACTTTCCGATACAGAATGTGGCAAAGAGCTCATCCAATATCTTCTCATTGTCGATTTTGCCGGAAATTTCTCCAAATGCCGACAGCGATTCTCGTAAGTCACTTGCTATTAATTCACTAGATAGTCCGTCACTTAACTTGATTGACGCTCCAATCAAGCCTTCCTCCGCGCGTTTCAGAGCGTGAGCATGCCGGGCGTTGATCGCAATCAATTCACTTCCCACCTGTACCTGAAAAGACTCAGCAAGATCGACGACCGCCTTCTGGAGTCGCTCGATGCCATTGCCATTTAAAGCAGAAACCAGCGCCCTCTCAAATAAATCCGGATCAGGCATTTGCTTATCCACTAGCAGATCGCTTTTATTGCAAACCTGAATGGTATTTTTGGCATTCATCCGACCTTTAAGACTCTCCGGCAAAGAAGGAAACGGACGACTGGCATCCACCACCCAAAGGAAGAGATCGGCAATCTCCGCCTGTTCCATGGTCTTGTCGATGCCCTGACGTTCCAACGTCCCGGGCGTCGCGTTCAATCCGGCTGTGTCAATTAACCGCAGCCAATGAGGTCCGACAATAATCCGCTCCTCCAGATAGTCGCGCGTCGTCCCGGGCTCCGGGCTAACCAACGCCCGATCGCGACCCACCAAGCGATTCAGGAGACTGCTTTTGCCCGCGTTGGGTTCACCCACGATCACCGTCCGGATCCCTTCGCGCAGCAGCTCACCGTACTGGCTGGTCGCGAGCAACTGTCGGGTGCCGGCGAGCACCGCCTCGATCTGGGTCGAAATCACTTTCCGGTCTTCCGCCGGCAGATCCTCATCCGGAAAATCAATGTACGCCTCCACCTGCGCCAGGATTTTCACCAATAGCGTGATCAGCCCGGCCATTTTTCTCTCCAACGAACCCCGCAACTGTTGGTTCGCCGCGGCCAGAGCCCGTTCACTTCGGGCATGAATCAAATCCATCACCGCTTCCGCCTGACTCAGATCCATCCGCCCATTTAAAAAGGCCCGTTTGCTAAATTCCCCCGCTTCAGCCGGACGACAGCCACGGGCCAGGAGATCCTGGAGAATCTTTTGGGCAATGAACGGGTTGCCGTGACACGAGATCTCCAAACTGTCTTCGCCCGTAAAGGAATTGGGAGCGGTGAAATAAGTGAACAACACGTCGTCGACCACCTGTGCTTCCTTGTCGCGGTAATCCGCGTGTCGTGCAACCCGGGGCGGGGGAGTCTCACCAAAAATCTCCCGGGCCAGTCGTCCGGCCTCCGGACCACTGGTCCGCACCAATGCGATAGCCGAAATCCCCACCGGGGTGGCCAGCGCTGCAATCGTGTCGGAAGGAAAGGACATCCGCTTCACGCAAGCAAACGGGGGAGCGAATGCAAAATGAAATGCCGCGCCCCATTTGCACCGTCAGCAGGAAGCCATACAGGCGAAAGGCGCCTGTCATTCACCGCGAATCGACATGAAAAAGCCCGCGGAATCTCCCGCGGGCTGTAAAACTCAACCGGTTGATCAATTACTCAGCCGATGCTCCGTTCAACGACTCACCCGTGGTGCCATTCACCTTTTCGATGATCGCTGCTTTCACTTTCTCTGCGCGCGCGGCGTTATCGCGAAGCGCCTGTTTGGCGGCCTCGCGACCCTGGCCCACGAGCTCGCCATTAAAGGCAATCCAAGCGCCTTTCTTTTCGAGCACCTTGTGATCCACACCGAGATCGACCAGCGATCCGGTAGCTGAAATTCCTTCGTCATACATGATGTCGAATTCAACTTCGGTGAAGGGTGGGGCGACCTTGTTTTTGACTGCCTTCAATTTCGTGCGATTGCCGATGACTTTGCCGTCCGGAGTCTTCAGCTGGTCTTTGCGACGAATGTCCAAACGCACCGACGCGAAGAATTTCAGCGCACGACCACCCGACGTGGTTTCCGGGCTGCCAAACATCACGCCGATTTTTTCGCGAATCTGATTCGTGAAGATACACACGCAGTTGGTTTTGCTGACCACGGCGGTGAGACGCCGCATTGCCTGCGACATCAGGCGCGCCTGGCTGCCCATGGTCATGTCGCCCATCTGACCGTCGAGTTCCGCCTTGGTGATCAAGGCCGCGACCGAATCGAGGATGATCACGTCGATGCTGTTCGAACGGATCAACGTCTCCATGATGTTCAGCGCATCTTCACCCGAATCCGGTTGCGACACGAGCAGATCGTCGAGATTCACGCCGACAACACGCGCGTATTTAGGATCGAGGGCGTGCTCCACGTCGATGAACGCCGCGAGCCCGCCCTTGCGCTGGGCCTCGGCAATAACACTCAAACAAAATGTCGTTTTACCCGAAGACTCCGGTCCATAAATTTCGATGATACGTCCGCGGGGCAGGCCGCCGACGCCCAACATCAGATCGATCGCCAGCGAGCCGGTCGACAAAGTCTCGACCTTCATCTTCGTGTTGCTGCCCAGCCGCATGATCGAGCCTTCGCCGAACTGCTTGGTGATGGAAGAAACCGCGAGATCGATATTTTTCTCCCGGGCGACGGCGATGGATTTTTCTGCGGTGGCGACGCGGGAATCGGACGCCTTGGTTTTTTCAGCTTTGGACATGACGTATCGTGTTAGGGGTTATTCTTGGAAAGTTGCCCAGAAAGTGCGCCAACGCCCTGATTCGGCAAGCGCGGAGTGGGCGGAATAGTACCTGAAATCAGGTCGGAGTAGTCAAACGACCGGTGTGGCTGGCTTGTTGAAGCCAAAAGCAAAATAGACCGCGAGGGCGAGGAACAGCAGGCTGACCGCATAATTCCACTGGAGTTTTTCCTTGAGCACCAGCCCGGCAAATCCGACGAACACGATCAACGTGATCGCCTCCTGTATAATCTTGAGTTGATAGCCGGTAAACTGGCCATAGCCGAGGCGATTGGCCGGCACCATCAGAGAATACTCAAAAAATGCGATGCCCCAGGACGCCAGTATCGTCAGCCAAAGCGGCTTGTCGTGCAGGAATTTCAAGTGCCCGTACCAGGCAAACGTCATGAAAATATTGGAGACACAAAGCAGCAGAATCGTCCTCATGGCCGAGCTTGGGCAGGGATTTCCCGGGCGCTAAAGCCAAAAATCACCAAATCCCCTCCGATGCCGCATTTCCCGCCCGCCGTCTCACTCGGTCAGCGCATATACGGCAAATGACACCAGCCAGTGGGCGCGGTTGAAATCCTCGGCATTGAGCATCGGCAGCGCCGCTTCCAGATGGATCACCGCCGCCGCACGAGCCCGGTCGCGACGCGGATCACCGTCGGCGAGCGCCGACGCAATTTTCCGCCAGCACCAGGCCCGGTTTAAATTCAGGCCAATCAAATGCGCAATCTTGGGATCGTTGGGATTGCTGACCGTCACCGGCGTGAAGAGCTTGGCCGGCTCACCCGCCGGCAGACCGGGCAAAAATCGATCGAGCCAGCGCGCAAAGTTTTCCGGTGGCAAAACCGCCGCCATCACCTCGGCTTCCGTCAGGGCAGGGGACAGGAAATCCTCGCCTGAGGGCTCCCAGCGTGCACCGTAATCGGTATCGTGGCCGAACCAGAACGCCATGCGGCTCGTGCAAAACAGTTTTAAGGCCTGATCGTCCGCTGCGCGGGCATAGTCCAAGGCAAGTTTCACCGCAAAGGCGGTGTTGTTATGAACGCCATGTCGCACCGGATAGATCAGTGCCACCAGGTACGCAAACAACCCTGCGCGCATCACCGCGACCAAGGGGGCAAGGTTTTCCGCCAATTGGGCATCGTAAGCCCTCAACTCCGAGGCAAATTTCAACAACCACGCCCAGCCGTAGGGACGCTCGAAAAAAGCGCGTCCCGGCGCCTGAAAATAAGCCGTTTCCACCGCGATATTTTCCTTCGTCAGATGCTCGCGCAACACGCGGTCAATTTCAGCCTTTTCCGGCAAATCGGGAAACAAGCGGGCCAGTCGTACCAGCATGCCATGTTGGTGGACACAGGAATGCCAGTCGTAACTCCCGTAAAAGGCGGGATGCAAAACCCGCGGCAGCTGTGAGTCTTGCGGACCATTAAGCATGTGCTGCAAATAATGGGGAAACTCGCGGCGGATGTTGGCCAGCCCCAGGCGGGCAAATCCAGAGGCCTGTTCGGGTAAAAGGATCGGAAAAACGGTGGACACGCGGGGTAAACTTATGGGGTCTTGAAAGTTTAAGTTGAAGAAGAAACCTCGCCGCATAAGGTATGCCGCAAGTTAAATTTCCTCCCCACATGAAAATTAAAGCCTATCTGAAACCGCACTGCGGATGGTCCAATGGCGTCCGCGCCATCATGGGCAAATACAAACTCGCGTTCGATGACATCGATATCATCAACAACCGCGCCAACTATGAGGAAATGGTGCGCAAGTCGGGCCAGCCGCTTTCGCCGTGCGTGGAAATCGACGGCGTCATGCTTGCCGACATCTCGGGTGAGGAAGTCGAAAACTATCTCCTGTCCAACAACCTCGTGAAAGCGAGTTCGGCCAAGGTGGCGACCGCCACCAATGCCGGCTGCTCGCCCGAGGAGCACGAGCGCATGGCGGCCAAGCCGGTTCGGTTTTTCTGATCTGTTTTTCACCGCTTCTTCGACCGGATGCCCCCAAGGCTCCGGTCTTTTTTTTGCCCCGGTTTGCCGGTGACCTCACCATTTTGCCAGATCGCGCAAAGCGCCGGCCAGTTCAGGAAAGGCAAAGGGGAAATCCTGCTGCAGCAATCGCGACGGCGAGGAACTCCTTCCTCCGAGAATCAGCTGGGGATCGGTTTCCAGGATTTGGCGAGCCACCCATTTGACGACAAATGCAGGTGCAGGTGGACACCACGGCCGGATCAACGAATGCCGCATTTCACGCATAAAATCCGCATTGGTGACCGGGTCTGGCGCGCAGACATTGTATGCACCCGTCATGTCGGTCCGCTGCATCGCCTGCACGAAAAACTCCGTGACGTCGCTATGGTGAATCCAAGGGATTCCCTGCTGGCCTGAACCTGCCGCACCGCCGAGGAATCGCCGGGTGATTCTGGCCAGCGAGGGATAAATTCCTCCGTTAAGATCGAGGACCACTCCCATTCGCGCAATCACACGGCGGGTCGAGGTTAGTTGCTGCGCCTGATAGGCCACCTCCCATTGCAGGCAAACTTCCGCGAGAAAATCCTGTCCGGCGGGCGTGTCTTCATAACAAAGCCCCAGGCCATTGTTGCCGTAATATCCGGTCGCGCTGCATTGAATCCACACCGCCGGAGGACGCTTGCATTTCGCCACTGCCTTGCCGAGAGCCCGGACCGCACTCAGGCGCGAATCCATGATTTCCCGGGAGTTTTCGAGAGTGAACACGCAATTGATGCTTCGCCCGGCAAAGTTCACGAGCGCCGCCGCGCCCTCCAGTTCGGCGGTCCATGCCCCACCGGTTTCCCCATTCCACATGACTTCACGACCGGTGGTTTCACCTTGGGGTGAACGACTGAGAATCACCACCTCCCATCCCAGCTGCAGCAGCCTTTTCGCCAGGGCGCGACCAATCAGTCCGCTTCCGCCGGCGAGAATGGCTTTGGGTGGCATGGAAAAAGTGTTGGGAATTTCCCTCTTCTGGCAATCTGTAGCTCGTTGCGCATGCGGCGATGCCGGTAGCCAGCACACATGATTTCCACGCTCCGCCCTTTACCTCTGGCACGACGATCCGTAGAGCAGCAGCAACAACGATGGTTTCCGCCACGCCCAATTTCTACGACCTGACCCGGAACGCGCTTTTCGAACTGACCGCAAGCTGGGGCTTTTCAACCGTGCATGCCGCTCGGTTGTGGGCGTACGTCTACCTGGAGGGCGAGGAAAACTGGGCGGCGATGCCTGAACTCCCGGTTCGTTTTCGCGCGAAGGCGGAATCCGGGTTGTCCTTTGGCCGGCTTCCGGTTTCGACCGAGCAGAAAAGCAGCGATGGTTTCACCCACAAATACCTGCTTTCGCTCACCGACCAGCGTCGCATTGAAACCGTGCTCATGCGCTACACCGGACGGGTGACCGCCTGCATCAGCAGCCAGGCGGGATGCGCGATGGGCTGTGTTTTTTGTGCCACGGGACAAATGGGCTTTGTCCGTCATCTGACTCCTGGCGAGATCGTCGCCCAAGCCATTCACGTGGATCGAATCCTCCGCGCGACCAGTGAGGGTGCCGCTCTGGCGGCCCCCGGCAGTGCTTCGCCTCACGGCCGCCATGAGCGGCTCCGCAACATCGTGCTGATGGGCATGGGCGAACCGCTGCACAACTACGATGCCGTCATGACCGCGATCGACATTCTTCGTGATCAGACTGGCCTCGCACTCGGCGCAAAAAAAATCACGGTCAGCACCGTCGGCGTGATTCCCGGTATCATCCGCCTCGCCGACGAAGGTCCGCCTGTGAATCTAGCCGTATCCCTCCATGGAGCCACGCAGGAAGAGCGCGTGATGTTGGTGCCCACCGCCAAAAAATGGCCCCTCGACGCCCTGATGGACGCCTGCCGCTACTACATCGGTCGCAGGAAAAATCGCATTTTCTATGAATGGACTTTGATCGAGGGGAAAAACGATACCCCGGAAAATGCCCACGCGGTCGGGCGCTTGCTCAAGGGACAATTGGCTCAGGTTAATCTCATTCCCCTCAATCCCACCTCGGGCTATGACGGCGGTCCCACCGGCCGGGAAGCCGCCCGCCGGTTCCAACAGATTCTGGCGGAATATGATCTGCCGAGTACCGTTCGCCAGCGACGCGGCATCGATATCGCCGCCGGCTGCGGCCAGCTCGCCACCGTCCGCTGATTTAACCTTTGCCAAGAGACTGGCGGACGCTACGTGTGGCTGCTCCATGAAATCCTTTCGTCTCTGCTTTCTTACCACAGCGGTCGTCGCCCTTGCCGCTTCATTAACTGCCCAGCCGAAGACCACGGCCAAGGCGGTCGAAACCTCCCGTGTGGCCTACGTGAACACGGCTCAATTTCTTGATGAAGCCACTGGCATCAAGGAGCTCGTTCGCACCGCGAAATCCCTCGAATTGGAGTTCAGCAGCACGCAGAGCGAACTTTCCCTGCTCAATGAAAAACTTCGCACGATCGCCGGTGAAATCACCCGCTTGCGCGCCGACCCGACCGCCAACGCGAAAGCTTTGGAAGAGAAACAGACCGCCGGGCTGAAGATGCAGCAGGAGCTGCAGGGAAAACAGCAGCAGGCCCAAGCCGCCTTTCAACAGCGTCAGCAAGAGACCCAAGGTCCGGTCACGACGCAAATCAGCAAGGAACTGCGCGCCTTCGCCAAGGAACGCGACGTCAGCATGCTCTTCGACATCGCCAAGCTCGGCGATGCGCTGCTCGATGCGAAAACCGAACTCGACCTCACGCCGGATTTCATCGCGTACTACAATACGAAGCATCCCTGAGCCAGGCTCGCTCCAAGGCTGTTAATACTCAGGCCCGGCATTCCGCCGGGCCTTTTTGTTGGGCGATTCCTGACACCGCCCCAAAAATCAGAGCTCGATCCCGCCCAATCCCAGATTTTGCGCCACCTCGGAACCGAGCCAGGTGCGGGCGAGAGTCAAAGCTTCGTCATCCACCGCCGCGCCCAATTCTTTCAATCGTTGCAGCGCGGTAACCAGGGCCAGATGCGCACGAACGTCCCCCGGGTTTGCCTGCACTGCTTTAACGAACGGCGCCGCTTCCAACTGCAATTGCGTCGCCGGCAGCAATCCCTTGTTTTTAGGCGGCAAGGGATTG
>JBEHXD010000231.1:0-7991 GCA_048498875.1 Verrucomicrobiota bacterium | reverse complement strand
GATTTTATCAGGTCGGGCACGTCGACGCCGTTGATTCTGAAATCGGCGCTGGACTCTCCGTCGTTGTTTCGGGCGGCGTACACCCGAATTCCGCATGGTTTAAGATTGGACAGTTGAGGCAGAAGATTTTTCCCGAGGGCGGTGAAAAAGCAGCAGGGACAGAAAGGATGCTGTTCCGAAACGATCAGTGCGTGACTTTCCATCACCTGTTTCGGCGGACCGAGCAGGATTACGCGCTCCTTCCATCGATTGATGGGAATGGTGACCGCACTGCATTCGCGAAATTTCCTGCGATAACGGTCGGCGATGACGGGAAGATCGTAGGAGATCCAGTCTGCCAATCCCATTTCGATGGCGGTTCCCGCGTCGCTGGCCACGCCATGCTGGAATTCAAAAGTTCCAGGACCCCGCATGCGCAAGCCTTTGAACTCGATCGTTGTCATGGTGTGGACCGCGCCCTGGCTGGTGAGCGAAGCGCTTGCGATCCGGGGTGTGATCAAAATGCCACCTTCCAAATGAAGGGAGTCATTGATGATCGTTGCGCTGCGGCCTTGTTGATTGATCAGCCGGCACAGGAGCTCGACGATATTGACTTGATTTTCGTCCGATGTCGGGACGGACGGATCCTTCCATTTAAGCGTGATAAAACGGCCGGGGTTGTCTGGGACCAGCGCGTCCTTGATCTTCGGAAATACTCCCGCGAATTGCATCGGTTCAGGGGCGGGCGGGAAAATACCGGTGTCCGCTTGCGACCGTTACCCGGCGCTTTCGGCCACTTGCGGGTTTTTCAACGACCAAAGCACATAGCAAAAAACGCCGATGCAGATGCCGGAATCGGCGACGTTGAAGGTGGGAAAGGTGTATTCGCCAAAATGGACGTCGATGAAATCGGTGACAAATCCGTGATTAATTCGGTCGACCAAGTTTCCGACAATCCCACCGCAGAGCAGACCAAATGAAATTTGTACGCCACGCTGTTTAATGCCCAGATGCTTCCGCCAGTAAAATATTGCAGCCAGCGTCACGGCGGCGAGCACGCCCAGCTCCGTGCTTCGGCCGGAAAACATGCTCCACGCGGCACCTGGATTGCCGACATGCCCGAGATTAAGGAAACCGGGAATCACAGTGATTCCCGAAGCCCTGAACGCGCCGAGCGGCAAGCGGCCGTTGATCCAGTATTTGGTCAGCTGGTCGAGAACGAAGGTGAGCGACGTCAGCGTCCAGAAATTCCGGTACGCCAGCACGCGGGCAAAGACCAACTTCGGTTGTTCAGCTTTTGATTCCAAGAGGATATCGGTTTGGAAACGGACTTTCCCGGAAATAGAAAGTCCGTGATCCAAAATCGAAAATCAGGCTTACTCGTCGCCGCCGCCGTCGTCGGACGACATCTTGCCGCCTTCCTCCTCGGTGCCATCACCGAAGAGCCCGCCGCGTTCGATCGAGCGGTGCGAGTGGCGTTCCACTTCCTTTTTGGCCTCGGTGGAATAGCGCGTGAAAGGCACGGCCGAAAGGCGTTCCTTTGAAATGGGCTTCTGGGTCGACTCGCAAATGCCGTAGGTGCCATCGTGGACGCGTTTGATGGCGGCTTCGATCTCGGCGAGCGCTTCCTGTTCGCTGGAAACGAGGCTCAGCGCGAAATCGCGGTCGAAGGTATCGGTGCCGGCATCCGCCATGTGCTGACCATACCCGGAAAGATCGCCGGAATCGTCCTTGGAAGATTTGAGCAGGGTTTCCTCGGTGTGCTCGCCCAATTGGGTCAGCACATGGTTGCGGAGATCCAGCAACTGGCGGTAGTAACGGCGGAACTTTTCCGGAACATCGTTCTCGTCGACCATCGCGGTCGGTTGTTTGCTTTTGCCGGGCTGGAAACCGAGGATGTCTGCGAGGGACGCCGCCTTGACGTGATTCGGCTTGTGGGACTTCTCGGCTTTGGCGACGGCTTCGGCTTGTTTGGCGGCGGCGGCGGCCTTGTCGCTCTTCGCGGTTTTGACAGTGGTTTCCGCCTGTTTTTCGTTTTTCAGCGCGATCTCGCGAACTTCGTCGAGACTGAAGGCGATCGCGGTCTTGGGGGAGGATTTCCGTTCAAGCAGCATGCGCTTCAGGTCGGCAGCGCTCATCGGCGGCTTGCTGCCGCCTTTCGCGGACACGGGGGCCGCCGAGTCGCCCTTTTTCGACGCGGGCGCCGGAGTGGGCGCGGGCGCCGGGGCAGCGGCGGCAGTTGCTTTGGCAGGAGTGGATTTAGCGGGAGCTTTCAAAGGTTTTTTCGCTGGCGCGGGTTTGGCGGCGTGAGCGGACTTCTCGGACTTCTTGGCTGGGGCTTTTTTCTTCGTGGCCATAAGCGGGGTAGGTTTTAGAAATTAAGAGCGTCTTCACACCGAGGGCAAACTTCTCCGTGTGAAGTTTGGTTTAATTTAGGCACCCAGCGCCAGCAGCGGGGACAGCGGACGAATCCGAGTTCCCTGGCGTGCCGGGCCGAGATCTCCACGGAAGAGACATTTTTTGCCTCAAGACTGACATGGGAGACAATGAAGAGTTCGGCTAGAAATGCGCGGTGTTTTTCCAGCACCTTGAAAGTCGCGTCATCGGGCGCACCGGCAAAGGTGAGGGCGGCGTCGAGCGATTTCCCAATGCTGCCCGCCTGGCGGAGAGGCTCGAGCTTCTCGTTGGCTTGGGCGCGGAATTTCAGCAACGCGGCCATATCGGCCTCGACCTCGGCATTGCGCCATCCCGCTTGCACCGCGGGCCAGTCCTGCAAGTGGATCGAGTCTTCGCCGTATTCCTTTCCGGCGGTGCCGAAGCTCCAGGCTTCGTCCGCGGTGAACGTGATCACGGGAGCGAGGATTTTGACCAGGCTCTGTAAAATGTGATGGATCGCGGTTTGAGACGAGCGGCGCAACGGATGCGAGGCCTTCAGCGTATAAAGGCGGTCCTTGAGGATGTCGTGGTAAACCGCGGAAAGCGTCACCGAGCAAAACTGGTTGCAGAGCTGATAAACGCGGTGGAACTCGTAGGCGTCATAGGCCTTCGTGCACTCATCGATCAGCACCGCGGTCTGGTGCAGCGCCCAGCGGTCGAGGCCATCGAGCTGGTCGACCGGCAGCGCATTTTTAGCGGCGTCGAAATCGAACAGATTAGAGAGCTGGAAGCGGAAGGTGTTTCGCAGCAGGCGGTAGGCTTCGCCGACATTCTTCAGGATCTCGTCGTCAACCGGAATATCGTCACGGAAATCCTGCGAGGCGATCCACAGGCGGATGACATCGGCGCCGTGCTGCGCAATATAGGCATCGGCGGTTTGCGGCTTCTGGTAGGTGCTGCTCTTGGAAATTTTCTGGCGGTCCTTGTCGACGATGAACCCGTGGGTCAGGACGTTCTTGTAAGGTGCCTCGCCAAACGCGATCACGCTGGTCCAGAGCGACGACTGAAACCAGCCGCGATGCTGATCGCTGCCTTCAAGATAGAGATCGGCGGGCCAATGGGTGCCACCCTGACCGCGTTTGAGCACGGCGGCATGCGACGAACCTGAGTCGATCCAGACGTCAAGGGTGTCGCGGCCGCAGGTGAGGGAATCGGCCGATGGCCAGCCGGCAGGAAGCGTTACTCCCTCGAGAATCTGCGCCGGGCCGGAATCGTACCAGAAATTGGTGCCCCGCGTGGCGATCTTGTCCGCCACGGCCCGGACTACTCCCGCGTCCAGATAGGCCTTCTTTGCGGAGTCGTAGAAAGCGATGATGGGCACGCCCCACGAACGCTGGCGGCTGATGCACCAATCCGGGCGGGATTCCACCGCGCCGCGAATACGGGCTTCGCCCCACGCGGGAATCCACCCTTGGTTGCTGGCAATCTTTACGATCTCCGAGAGTGCGGTCTGACGAACCCCCGACTTATCCAGGGAAACAAACCACTGGTCAACGGCGCGGAAAATGATCGGGGTCTTTGACCGCCAGCAGTGCGGGTAGCTGTGCAGGTACTTAGCTTTCGCGAGCAGCGCGTTGGCGGTGGCGAGTTTTTTGAGCACCGCCAGATTTGCCGGCGAAGGACGTTTCGCGGCCAGATCCTCGACGGTTTCGAGCGTGGTCAGTCCGACGAGATCGGCGGGTACTTGGCCATCATCCACGTATTTGCCATCGTCGCCCACCGGGCAATAGATCGCGAGCTTGTACTTGAGACCCGTGACATAGTCCTCCGCACCGTGACCCGGCGCAGTATGGACCGCGCCCGTACCGCTCTCGGTGGTGACATAGTCCGCGAGAACGACGGGAGAAGCACGATCGATGAAAGGATGGCGCGCCTGAAGATTTTCCAACTTGGCACCGGGCAGGGTCAGCACGGTGGTGGGCTGCGGCTCGATTTTTGCCGCGCTTGCGACCGATCCCAGCAATGCCTGAGCGACAATGATTCGTTCGGCGCCGATGTCGGCAACCGCGTACTCGACTTCCGGATGGAGCGCGATCGCCAGATTGGCCGGGATCGTCCAAGGGGTGGTTGTCCAGATGACGAGGTAAAGCGGCTTGTCGGTCGGAAGGCCGAATTTTTTGGCCTCGGCTTCGGGCACGGGAAACTTCACCCAGATTGCAATCGAGGTGTGGTCCTTGTATTCGATTTCGGCTTCGGCGAGGGCGGTTTCGAAGGGGATGGACCAATAAACCGGTTTCTTGCTGCGGTAAACCAGGTCCTTTTCCACAAACGCCGCAAACGTCCGCAGGATGTCGGCTTCGAAAGCGGGTGCCTTGGTTTTGTATTCGTTTTTCCAGTCGGCCAACACACCGATGCGTTTGAACTGGGAGGTTTGTTTGGCGATCCAGCTTTCGGAAAACTCGTCGCATTTCGCGCGCATTTCCGCCGTGGTCAGGGTCAGCTTCTTTTCCTGGATTTCCCGGGAAACCTTTTGCTCGATCGGCAGGCCGTGGCAGTCCCAGCCCGGAACATAAGGCGTCCGGAAACCGCGCATCGACTTGTAGCGATTGATGATATCCTTGAGCGTCTTGTTCAGTGCCGTGCCGATATGGACGTCGCCGTTGGTAAAAGGAGGACCGTCATGCAGCACAAAGGCCGGGGCGCTGGCGTGCTTGCGTTGGATGGCGGCGTAAAGATCCGTCTTATCCCAGTGCGCGACCCGGGCGGGCTCGCGTTGCACCAGATTTGCCCGCATCGGGAAATCGGTTTTGGGAAGCAGAAGGGTGTCTTTCAGTTCTTGCGCCATCTGGTTTTGAGGCGCGGGAGGCTACCCATCCAAAGAGGGTAGTCAAGTGGCGTCACGCCGGGGTGGTGTCGCAATTTGAACCCCATCCCATTCAGCCGCTTTTACGTTTGGCGGGGCCGGTTAACCTCGGGTTTAACCTCCCGGCGAATACCACGCCCGGTGGTTTCTCCACCTCGTTTTTTCAGCCTGAATTATCCATCGGTGATTCGACCTTTTTCCGAAAATAGGGGGTTCTCCGGATACTCAAACCGATCGGGCAACGATTGCCACCGAAGGATTTTTCCAACAGGATCAACTCCCGACCGCTCACTCTTGCCCGATTAATCAGCGAAAAATCTCCAAAGGAAAAATCCATGGCTCAATATACGATCAACGGGGTAGATTTTGAAATTCATGCCCGGGAGGAAACGTCCCACACCTTCACTGGATGCTGGACCTGCCTGAAATGCCGGACCGGTGGTGAAGCCGTCGGGGCTCCACTCGAGGCTGGCCCGGCCATAATGGACGCCAGACTGGCGGCCGGTTTGCACGCCAATGCGCAACATCCGGAAATGAAGAAATAATGGCAGATGGGTTACACTAGTATCGCGTTAGTGCAGACGTTTCGTACGTAGGCCAATACCTTGGCACAAGGTCTGCACGGCCAGTTTTATGCATAAATTCATGGTTGGGATCGGAGTGGGTCTGGGCTTTTTGTCGGTTCGGGCGGAAGAACCGCCCCCAAAACCGCTGCAGGTAAAAGTCGTGGTGGTTTCCACCTTCGAGGCTGGCGCGGACACGGGCGATAAACCGGGTGAATTCCAATTTTGGGTCGAGCGGGAGAAGCTCGACCAGGCCATCACGGTTCCGGGCGTGACTCATCCCGTTCTGACCAACGGCACCGGGTTGTTGGGGGTGGCTTCGGGTACGACGGTACGCTCTTCGAATCAGATTATGGCGCTATGCCTCGATCCTCGTTTTGATTTTTCCAAGGCGTACTGGCTGATCAATGGCATTGCGGGAGTCGATCCGGCCGATGCGTCCTTGGGCAGCGCGGCGTGGTCGCGTTTTGTGATCGATGGCGATATCGCCTATGAAATCGACAGTCGCGAGGCCGACACCAAATGGCCTTACGCGATCATTCCGATTGGGGCCAAGAAACCCAACGAGATTCCCAAAAACGAAGGCTGGGAGCCGGAAGCAATGAGCTACGAACTCAACCCGGCGTTGGTGGCCCGGGCGTTTGCGCTGAGCAAGGACGTGGCCTTGGTCGACACACCGGAAATGAAAGCGTACCGCGACACCTATGTGGGATTTCCCAATGCGCAAAAACCGCCGTTCGTGTTGATCGGCGACAGTCTTGGCTCCTGCCGTTATTGGCACGGAGCGACGATGACCCAGTGGGCCAACGACTGGGCGAAATTATGGACGAAAGGGCAGGGAAATTTCGTGATGACCGATATGGAGGACCAGGGAATTCTCAACGCGCTGACCATCCTGAACAAAATGGGACGCGTCGATGGGCAGCGCGTCCTCGTGCTGCGAACGGGCAGCAACTATTGCATGCCCGCGCCGCAACAGGGAGTCGTCAACAGTCTGCAGGCGGAGTATGCGGGTTCGCTCCCTTCGTTGGAATCGGCCTATCGCGTCGGAAGCGTGGTCGTGCACGACATCCTGAAAAACTGGAACGACACCTATGCCGGGGGGATAAAATAATAATCGCGATGTACGATGAATGGCGGACGCACGTCCGCCTGCAGCTCGCTCAGAGCGTTTAAGAAAAACTGTAGCCGAGGAGACACAATCAGATCGACAGGATCTGTAAGTCACGACTCGGAAAATTTAGCCGCAAAAGAACGCAAGGATCACAAAGAAGCTAAATCTGTTTTGCGACCTGTGCGTTCTTTTGCGGCTATATTAAAATTAAACCGGTTTAGCTGCGCGTAAACAGCGCTCCCCAAGCCCGCGGTAGTTTCGTGGTCTGGGCATTGAGCAATTCCACCGCTCGACCCAGCGTGCGGGAGAAGAGGACATGCCATTGGACGGCATATTTCTTTTCGACGAAAAGATGGATGAGGCAGGCGACACCGAGGGAAATGGCGAACGCGGCCGGATACATGAACTTCCGGTTTTCATCCGTCCCAAAACGCGAGAGAAACATGTAACCAAAATGCGCGTGCACCAAATACAGCGGGTAGGTCAGACCGCCCATCAACCGTGATCCGGGAATCTTCAAGCCCGAGCCCGCTTTGGTGTTCAGTCCGACGAAGAACAGAAAATACAAACAGACCAGGGTGATGATTACCGTCGGATTGTAGGCGGTGTTTTGATCGGAAAAAATTCCGACCGCTTTGTTCAAGGTGAAGCGAACACAGAAACAGAAGCACAGGAGCAGCGATCCCCAGCCCAAAATCGAAGGCTTTTCCTTTTGGGCGGCAAACAACGCACCGGCGGCGAAATAATAGTAGTAGTCGCCGAGAAACGGCAGGTGGCGCAGGCCGGTGAAGTAAGCCAGAAGCATCACTCCCGGCCACAAAAGGAAAAACGTTTTCAACCGGTCCTGCCAGCCGCCCAGCAAACACAACAACACCAACCCATAAAAGCCGAGTTCGAGCTGCAGGGTCCAGTAAACACCATCGACGTAAGGATAGCCCAGGAGTTTTGGCACCATGGTGAAATTGGCCGCCACCTGGGTTGCGCGTACCGCCAGTGCCGGGGCCGCCCAAAAATGGGCGATCGCAGTCGTGAACAGGATCGCCACCCAAAACGCCGTGTCGCGGGCGGTGCGGCTGTTTCCGGCGTTTTGGGTGGC
>JBEHXD010000230.1:0-8041 GCA_048498875.1 Verrucomicrobiota bacterium | reverse complement strand
CGGCTGAAAATGAGCAATTGCCGGGTAAGAGTCGCCGCGCGCGTGGCTGCGGCCTGCACCGGTTCGATCATGTCGCGGGTCGACGCTTTGTTTCTCGGGTCCAGCAATTCGGACGTGTAACCCTGGATGACGGTCAGCAGATTGTTGAAGTCATGGGCGACGCCGGCGGCGAGCTGGCCGATCGCCTCCATTTTTTGCGACTGACGCAATTGCCGCTCGGTCGTGATTTGCTCTGTGACGTCGCGCAGCACCCAGATGCTGTGGCGCTCACCGCGAATCGTCAGCGGACGAGCCGAACAGCGCAGCTCGCGGCTGATTCCGGGAGAAGGTTGGTAAACGCACGCATGCTCGTCCACCGCGGCGCCGGCGGCGAGGCGGGAGAGGAGATCGCGCCACTTCACCGGGTCGAAGCCGTGTCCGAACGAATCGGGCGTCAGTCCCACCGTATCCGCCTTGGTCATGCCCATCACTTTTTCGAAGGCCGTGTTGGCTGCGATGATCCGTGGATTTTCGAGCGACATGATCACCTGGGCGAGGGGACTCGCATCAAATGCCGCGGTGAAACCTTCCTCCGCGCCGCGAAGTTCCTCGGTACGGGCGCGAAGCAGGTCGTCCAGTCCGTTGACGTGCGCTTCAATGTCCCGCGCGAGGCGCCATTTGCGGGTCAACGCGTGTGCGAGTTGCAGCACTTCGACATTGTCGAACGGTTTTTTGAGGATGAGGAGATTGTCGGACTGCCCGAGGCGTTCGGTAATCGCCGACCAGCTGTGATCGGAATAGGCGGTGCAGATGACCACCTGCAAATGCGGATCGGCGGCCCAGAGATGCCGGATGGTTTCCAAGCCGTCCCATCCCGGCGGCATGCGCATGTCGACAAACGCGAGGGCGTAGGGCCGCTTTTCATTGAGCGCATCCTGCACGAGCGCCAGACCGGTCTGGCCCTGCGCGGCGGAGTCCACGGCGAAACGAATCGGCGGAGGCGTGGGGTTGGCACTGCCAAAAATTGCCGCCGCCAGCGAGTCCACCTGCGAGGTCAGCAGCGGATTCGGCATCAGGATTTTTCGAAAATCCTCATGGATCATCGGAGTGTCGTCGATGATCAGTACGCGAAACACGGGATCGGGCGGGTTCATGCGGCGAGGCTCCCGGGTGGAAGATGATGCTGGAGCACGCCGGGCAGCAATTCCCAGCGCACCGGTTTGGACATGTAGCCATCCATGCCCGCAGCCAGACAGGATTCCCGATTCATGTCCGCCACGCCGGCGGTCAGGGCCACGATGGGCACGCGACGCTGGCCGGTGGCGGCTTCCCAGGAGCGGATACGCTGGGTCGCGATCAAACCGTCCATTTCCGGCATCTGGCAATCCATCAAAATCAGGTTGAAGGTCTGGGTCTGCAGGATGTCGAGAACCTCGTGTCCGTTGGCCACGATGACCGAGTTGATCCCGAGTCGCTTGAGGTGCTGGGTGATCACTTTTTGATTAACCACGTTGTCCTCGGCGACGAGGATGCGCACGTCCGTGGCGGGGTTGACTGCGACCGACACCGGAGTTTCCGCCGTCTTGGGTGAAGCGGGAGACAGCGCATCGAGGATGCGCTGCAACAGGGAATTCTTTCGCAGCGGTTTATTCAAACAGCCGGCGATACCCGCGGCCTGCAGTTCCGCGTCGCTCGGGTTCACGCACACGGAAGTCAGCAGCAATTTTACCGGGTTACCGTAATGGGCTGTGCCCTGAATGGTGCGGGCCAGCTGCAATCCATCGAGATGGGGCATCTGGTAATCGAGCAGCACGAGCTGGAAGGGCCGGCCTTCGGCACAGGCCGCCTCCATTTGGTTCAGGCAATCCCGTGCATCGGCCGCGACACCGTGCGGGACGTTCCACGACTGAAGGACCCGGGAAAGAAATTTCCGGTTCGTGCTGTTGTCGTCCACGACGAGCGTGCGCCGGCCGGCGAGCAGCGAGGCATCGGGTTCCGGCGTGCGCCCCTTCAGTTCAATGCGGCGGAACGGCAGCGCGAGGCGGAAGGTCGATCCGCGCCCCGGTTCGCTTTCGAGCGTGATTGATCCCTGCATCAGTTCCACGAGCCCGCGGCAGATGGAAAGTCCGAGGCCGCTGCCGCCGTAGACCCGCGTGGTGGCGGCGTCGACTTGCGAGAAGGGCTGGAACAAGCGGGTCTGGTCGTCCTTGGAAATCCCCACGCCCGTATCGTTGATGGCGATTTCCAAATGCAAGGAATCCGTCGAGAGTTGTAGCGGTCGCAGGTTCAGGCTGACTTCCCCCTTGGCGGTGAACTTGATCGCGTTGCCCAGGAGATTGAACAAAATCTGCCGCAGGCGCATCGAATCACCCAGCAGACCGCCTTGAATGAGCGGATCGATTTCGGCGATGAGCTCCAGGTTTTTCTCATGGGCTTTGGGGGCGAGCAGTTGCACGACCCCGTTGACCACCTCGTCGAGAACGAACGTGGTGTTTTCAATTTCCAGCCGTCCCGCCTCGATTTTGGAGATGTCGAGAATGTCATTGAGCAGCGCGAGCAGAATTTCACCGCTACTGGTCATCGTTTCCACGAAGTCCCTCTGCTCCGGGTTCAATCCGGAATCGCGGAGCAACGCATTCATGCCTAGCAAACCATTGAGCGGCGTGCGGATTTCGTGGCTCATGTTCGCCAGAAAAAGACTTTTCGCACGGCTGGCCTGCTCGGCCAGATTCTTGGCGGCTTTGAGTTCCGCGGTGCGGGCTGCGACCATCGCTTCCAGTTCCTCGGAGCGGCGGTTGGCCGCCTGGGTCACAAACCATTTTTCCGTCAGGGCGTGGACAAGCTGGAGCACTTCGATGTGATCGAAGGGTTTCTTGAGGATGATGAGGTTTTCCGAACGCCCGAGCCGGCCCTTGATCGCGGACCAGCCGTGGTCGGAAAACGCGGTGCAGATCACGACTTGGAGGCGAGGATCGGCGGCCCACAGGTGCTGAATGGTTTCGATGCCGTCCCAGCCGGGCGGCATGCGCATGTCGACAAAAGCGAGGGCGTACGGTTTGCCTTCGGCCAGTGCCCGTTGCACCAGACCCAGGCCCTCTTCGCCCTGCGACGCAAAATCCAACTCGAAACTCTGCTCCGCTTTTTCAACCGGAACGGCTCCGAAGATGGCTTCCGCCAGATCGGTGATTTTGTCCTTTGCGGTCGACGCCTGGACGGACGCGAGAATCTTTCGAAAATCGTCGTGAATCGAAGTGGTGTCGTCGATGACGAGGACACGTCTGTTTTTTAACGGGTTCATGCGGCGCGGGCGGTTGCGGTTTGAGCCTGCAACGGCAAATCGAGGGTGAAGCGGGCGCCTTGTCCCGGACCTGCGCTGTGGACCTTGACGCTGCCCCCGAGATTGCGCGCGGCATTGGCGCCCGAGTGCAGGCCGAAGCCATGTCCGTCCTTGCGGGTGGTGAAGCCGTGTTGGAAAATTTTCTGGAGGTTGTCGGCCGAAATGCCCGCGCCATTGTCCTCGACGATGAAGTTCACGCGATCGGAAGTGTGGGTCAGCTGCAGCGTGATCTGGCGTTCGCCATCGGGTTTCACCTTCACTGCCTGCACGGCGTTGGTCATGAAGTTGACGAGAATCTGCAGCGTCTGATGGCGATCGGTGGCCATCGGCGGGACCTCGGTGAAGTTCGACCGGAACTGCACGCCATGACGCTCGGCGGAGGCCTGCGTCATGCGCCTGGCTTCCTCCATCAATTCCGCCGGTTTCACATTTTGAACGACGCCGCCGGATTTCGCGTAGCTCTGCTGCATGGCGACGATCTGTTTGATGTGCTCGACGTTCTGGGCGAGGTCGTCGAGTTCGCGCACCATGTCGCCGCGGGTCAGAAGAACCTGATCCACCACTTCCATGATAAGCGCCGGCACGAGACGCCCGCGTGGATCCTCGGCGAGAAAACGATGCAGGCCGTCACCCTGGGCGCGCATCAACTCGACGGCCTGCTGCAGCAATTTCAGCTTGGGGCTGGAGGTGATGGTGTCGCGCAGGATGTTGGTGGAGATGTTGACGCTGTTGAGGACGTTGCCGACGTTGTGCAAAACTCCAGTGGCAACCTGGGCCATGCCCGCCTGGCGCGAGGTCTCGAGCAGTTTGGCCTCGAGGCGCTTTCGTTCGTCGATTTCCCCGGTGAGGCTGAGATTGGCCGAGCGCAATTCGCCCTCCTTGGCCTGAAGGCGGTCGAGCATGCGATTGAAGGCGAGGGTGAGTTCGCCCATTTCGTCGCTGCTGATGACGGTCGCGCGCTGGCTAAAGTCGGCGTTGTCGGTGACCCGGCGCGTGACGGCGTGGAGATTTTCGACCGGATCCAAAATGACGCCGCGCAAGCGGGCCAGGACGAAAAGACTCAGCAGCGCCGCGAGGCTGAGGGAAAGCAGCAGGGCGAGCAGGGAGGCCCGAGTGGCGGCCCACAGCATTGGACGCAGATCGGACACCAGATGAACTTCGCCAATGGGCGCGTTGTCGCCGCCGATGTTGGCCACCGTGTAAAGCCACCAACCGTTGTAGGCGGCCGCACGACCATCTTCCAGGCGCTGCTGAGCAGTCGGAATTTGTCCGTACGTGGCAAAATTCTCCTTGCCGGGCGTGTCGATGGCGGCGCCGTGAATCGAAGGCTTGCTCCGCAGCGTGGCGAGTACGGATTCGGCAGCGGAGCTATCCTGAAAGCTGATGGGGCCCGTGGCGTTTTCCGCCACGATACGGGTGAGGGCGATCGTTTCGTCCCGGTAGTCGGCCCGCTGTTCAAAAATGCGGAAGACCAGTAACGAGGCCGACGCGGCGAGCGTCGCGCACGTGACGATGGTGATCGTGATAAAGCTGAGCTTGTAGCGAACGGTTTTGCCACCGAGCCACCGATTCAGACGAAGACTGATCTGGTCGGGGATCATGGGCTGGTGGTGACGATCTCGGCGAGGCCGGAGAGTCGGGAGGAAAGCTTGAGGCCGGCGCGCTGGGCCTTGGCGAGGTTGACCTGAAAGCGCAGGTTTTCCCCGCGTTGGACAAAGCCGATGATTCCCCCCGAGGTGGCAAAGCCCGCGCTTTCACCCACGACCAGCACGGATTGTTTTTCCGCGAGGGAGAACAGCTGCGAAGGATCGAATCCGGGACTCTGGTGCGATCGTGGGGCGTCCTGCTGGACAAAAATGATTTGGGGCAGAGGGGCTCCCTGTTCGATGGCCGCGGCCGTTACGCGTTCGACGCGAACCGGCCTGCCCCCGACCAGTTTCCCGTCGAGCGCCCGGCTCATGATCTCGTAGATTTCGTCCTGCGCGATGAGACCGAGCCGCAGGTCGGCGGTGGCGGCCGGCGAGGTGTTGGGCCATTCCACAAATTTGGCGAAGTTAAACAGGAAACCGGCCTTGACCTGATACTCGATCGCATTCGCGGCTGCCAGACCCCGGATCGGCGCGACGGCGAACAGCGCGGCGACCAGGACAGGCGCGAGCGAACGAATTTGCCGCCTGCAAAGTCCTGCGGCGATTCGCGCGATCAAACAGAATGATGTGGAGAAATGCGCCATGGCGACCGGGCTCAGAAGCGATAAGTCGCGCGAACAAATACGCTGCGTGCGATTTGCTGGACTTCGTTGCCTACGAAGAAACCGGAAATTTCGGCATGGTAGGGATCGAGCAGGTCGCGTCCGACCAGTTCGATCTCGAGATCGGTCCGCGGACGCCAGGAAAGGCGCGCGTCGAGACCGGTGTAGGGCGGAACGCCTGACTCGGTCAGACGACCGGTTTCACGGGCAAACAAATCCAGAGACCATTGGGAGGAAAGGTCCCACGCGGCATGTAATTTATATTCCTCGTGCGGCGTATTACCGATCAGTCCGGAGATCGAGGCATCGGGCGGTGCTCCGGCGGGCGAATGAAGACTGGTGCGGACCAACGCGACCGATCCGTCGAAGCGAAGATTTTTCAGTGGCTGCCAGCGGGTGCTGACTTCGCCGCCGTAGGTGTGTCCGTCCACATTGTTGATCGCATTGTAGCGGGCAACGTAGTGCAGGGGAAACGAGGTGAAGTCCGGTGGAATGAATTCCGGACGGAGTCCGCGCAGGTCGGTGTATTCCGAATAAAAAACGGAGGTATCGACGGAGAAGTGTTTGTCAGGCTGAAAGCGATGGCCGGCTTCAAACGCAGTGACATATTCCGAATTGAAATCGGAGCCGCCCGAGGCGATGAGCTCGCCCGGCAGGGGCGTGTCCTGGGTCGGAGGAACCGTGGCTGCAAACCAATCGATTCCACGTTCAGTCCGTGAGGGAGTACGGGCGGCGCGGGAGACCGCGGCCCAGACGGCCTGTTCCTTGGTGGGATGCCACAGGATCCGCAGACTGGGTTGAGTTTCCCAACCGCTGTAGGAGTTTCGCTCGACCTTGGTGCCGAGCGTGAGGCTGACGCGATCGGGTACGAGAGTGATTTCATCCTGAACGAAGGCACCGACGAATGACGTGGTCGCCGCGGGCGTCGCGTATTTGTACCACTGGCTGCTCCGCAAGTGGTCTGACGTGGACCGATAGGTAATGCCGGTGATCACCTCGTGGTGCGGAAGCGGATGAAGCGTGAGCTGGGTGTCGAGATCGGCCGTGGTGTGGCGTTCGCCGGAGTTGACCTGGTTGGCATCGCCGTGCTCCAGCGACGTCTGGATCGTCAGGTTTCCATCGGTGAGCACCGGCTGGTTCCATTTTAACGAGACGTCACTGCTGCGCGTGAGCTGCGGATCGTCGAAGGTTTCGAAATAAGGGGAAACCAGCGTCGGTTCGTTGACGGTGCCCTTGACGCGGAGTTCGCGATGTTCCGCGATGACCGTCAGTCCGCCGCCGCCCGGGCGATCCCAGTCGACGCGTGCGCCCGCGAGGAGTGAGTTCCATCCTTTGGAAGCGGGACCATGATCGGTGCCGAAATTATCCTGATCCTGATACTTGGCGTAAACGCGCGCAGCCGTGGCGGGATTGATGTTCCAGCCGTGGCGGATCTCGGTGGCCGAATCGAGATGATCGCCGTGGGCCACGGAGACGAGCGAACCGATGGTCGAATGCGCGTTTTTGGTGACGAGATTGATCACGCCGTTGACGGCATTGGCGCCCCAGAGCGTGCCGGCGGGGCCGCGTTGCACTTCGACGCGGCTGACATCCGAAAGCATGGTTTCCTGGAAGGTCCAGTTGGCTCCGGAAAAAAGCTGGTTGTACAACGAACGCCCGTCCATGAGCACGAGCAGTTTGTTCGAGGTGGCGTCATTGAAGCCGCGAATGGTGATCGCGTAATTGGCGGCGTTGATGCGCGACACCTGCACGCCCGGCACCAGCCGGAGCACTTCCGGCAGCGTAAACGCGCCGCTGCGATGAATGTCGTCGTTGGAAACGATATAGGCCGGCGCCGGCGTGTCGAAGACGGTCGAGCTCTTCCGGCCGAGGGAGGAAATTTCCACCTGGATCAGTTCCTCGAGGCTGAGGTCGGAGAAATCCGATCCGGGATTGGTTTGGGCAAACGCAGGTGGGGAAAGGAAGGCGACAAACGCCACGACCGCTCCCACCGCGTGCGCGGAGAGTGATTTGGTCCGATGCTTCATGAAACTACTGCGCCAGAACCAACGCGATATCGCGCCAGATACGGTTTCGGCCGATGACTGGCCCCCAACCGTTTTCACCGTCCGCGGAAGGGCGGACAGAAATAAAATGACAACGACACGTCGAACGCGGAATCATAGGCGATTACATCGGCTCGATCAGGGATGTGGTTAAGAAAATAGCGCCCTGATAAATTGGTGCAGCTAGCTCGTCACTAGTGGCTTAAAATCGCTTCGCGATGACAGGCATAATCGAGGAAGATGGTAAGCTTTCGGGCTGTGGCAGGCTAACAATGCTCCGGCCTTACGATGTGTCCCAACCCGTGGCGCGGCGAGCGCGCCACCTACAGATGGACGACCGATCTAGCGTAGGTTGCGTGCTTGCACGCAACTGAAGCAGCAGGATGCGGTGGGTCGGGTGCCCTCACCCGACAAGGCGCGGGGTGAGGG
>JBEHXD010000229.1:0-8064 GCA_048498875.1 Verrucomicrobiota bacterium | reverse complement strand
GGTTCAACGAGGGAACACGAGGGAAAGTTACAGGACTCGCCTTTGTGCCGCCGCCGGCGGCGGCCGACCTGCCCAAAGTCACTCCTGAATTGCTCGCCTCGGTGCTGGCCCGCTACTCGCGGAGCAACGATGGCATCGGCAAAATTCTGGAAAAGGTGGACATTGCGAATCCCGATGAGTCGATCGATCGCATCCTGAAATTTGTCGACTACGGGCACGCGTCGATTGGCGGACTGACGGGCGGACTGGCGATCGCGCTCGACGATGTCTCGATGTGGCTTGCGTATAAGGTTTTTGAAATCGCCCAGATGGCGGACGGACAGGAGTCGAGTACACGTTACATCACCATGTCGGCGTCGAATTTGCCCGCGGCCGAAGAACTCGGCATCCCGGCGGACCTCGCGCCGCGCTGGTCGGCGCTGATGGCGAAGGCGTTTGCCGCCTACCATGCGGAATACGACCGCCTCGACAAACTCGCCCAGGCTGATCCCGGATTGGTCCGTTTGCCGAAGGATGCAAAACCCGCCGTTGTCACGCGATTGCGCAAAAACTATGCGCTCGATCGTGCCCGCTATTTCATCCCGGTGGCGACACGCACGAATCTCGGTCTCGTGCAAAGCTCCCGGATGTGGGCGACCACGGTGAAACATTTGGATTCGCTCGACATGCCCGAGGCGAAGACAGCGGCGAAATTGATCCGGGAGGAGTTGCTGAAGCAATCGCCCCGGCTCATGCGCCACAGTTTTGCGGAGAAGTCGTTCCAGGCGCAGGCACAGCAGGAACTCGCGGAAAGCCTGCGACTCGGGCTCGCCCGACTTTCCACGAAACCCCTGCCGGATGAGGTCTGGGTGAAGGTTGATCACGACACTCCGGCTTGGTTGCGCGAAGAACAGCCAGTGGCGGAAGCGCTGAAATACCGTGCAAATCGTTACGGTTATCAGGGCAAGGCGACGCGCCGGATGCGGGTGAGTTTTGCCTGGAATAACATGGCGATCGCCGAGCTGCGCGACCTCAACCGTCACCGCACGGGACACCGTTACACGCCCTTCATTCAAGCCGGATTTTATTTGCCGCCGGAAATTGCCGCGGGCCCGCACCAAGGCCTGCTGGAGGAGCAGGCGGCATTGACGCGCGAACTCATGCAGCGTGGCTCGCCGGCCTACGTGTATGCGTTGCTGCTCGGGGCGCAGACTCCGTTCGAACACAGCACGCACGCGGACAAGTTTATTTACGAAGCGGAACTGCGAACCGGCATGGGCGCACATTACCGCTATGCGGAACACCTGAGCGTGGCGTTGCGCGAATTTATCCGGCAGGTGCCGGAGGCCAAGGACTGGGTGGTCGAAGGCACGGCTGAACCCGAATAGGCTTGCCGCAATTTTGTCCCGGGGGAACATGGGTTTGGCTTGCCCCTGTTCATGTTCTGCCGAGCAAAAGTTTGTGTTCTGCTGATGATCGCCGGCGCGATGACGGCTTCCGCTGCCTCGCTGGGCGTGCGTGAGAAAAGTGCGCAATTTTCCACAGGCCGGCAAATGACACCATCGATTGTCCGACCGTCGGAAAAGAAGGCAAAATTGGGCGGCGCTTCGCAGCTGGAAAAAGTGAAAGTGCAAAAAATCAAGCCGATCGTGCAGTCGTCAGGCAAAGCGGAGGTCGGTGGATTTGTTTTTAGCAAACCCGCGGATGCTCCGGCGTCGACGATGAACGGGACACCTGCCTCCTCTGAAAAGAAATGAGTTTCCGGTTCAAAATTCTGCAGTTCAACATGCAGTTCGGTCAGATCTGGAGCGAATACTATCCCGACCACGCTCCGATCCGGCTCTCCGCGGCGATCGGGGAAATCCAGTCGCATAACGCGGATATTGTGATGCTGCAGGAAGTGGAAAAAGCGCAGCCGGGCGGTTTGCAGGCGGACGTCCCGCCAAATTACACGGAGCTGTGTCAGGCGATGACTGGCTACGACAGTTTCTTTGCCTATCCCAATGCAAATGCCCAGGAGCTGCCGTTTGGTATTGGACAGGCCATCTTTTCGAAGACGCCGCTGCGCGATACGTTGCGGCGAGACGTGCCTTCGCCTGCGATTGAGTTTGATTTTTGGGGTGAGACGCGCACCCCGACCGATCGGGTTTTGGTCGGTGCCTGTACGAATCTGGGTGGACACGAAGTCCATTTACTGAACGCCCACCTCCTTGCATTTTTCATGCTGAATGCGAACGAGGAGAATCAAGGCCAGCGTGAGCTCGTCTTGAAACAACTGGAAACCTCGCGCGGCGCTCCCACGCTGCTTTGCGGCGATTTTAACGTACGAAAGCACATGAACCTGGCGGATCAATTTGCCGCGGCGGGATATCGTACCGTCCAAACCGAGGAACCGACGTGGCGGAGGCGACCCTTTGTGCTCGATCACATTTTTTATAACGACCAGCTGCGTCCGGTGCGATACGAAGTGAAACCGACGCTCTCGTCCGACCATCATGTACTGGTGGCGGAGTTTGAATTCGCCTGAATAAGCAGCCCACGCTTTTTCGGGGGAGCGAAAGATCTTCCTGCCGGTCTTTTTAAATTGAACCGGACTGACCACTGCGGTGAAGCCTTCGACAAGCACGGAGGCCTGTTGCGGCACCGGTGTTATTTTGACCGCCGCACGCGTTCCTTCTCGTCGTCGCGTTCTTCCTCGAAGCGGGCTTTTTCGCTGGCCATTTGCTTCCGGATTTTATCGGCCTCGTCGAATTTTTGGTCGCCGAGGGCAGCGTCGAGCTGTTGCTTCAGAAAAATTTCCCGCTCGGCTATCCTGCCCTTGTAGACGCGATCGATTTCCGCGAGGCGGGTTTTTTGTTCGGCAGAAAGCGGACGTTCGGCCGGCTCGGATTTGGCCAGGCGTTCCATGGCGAGTTCGTAGGCGCTTTTCATGAAAGAGGAGTTACCACGGAATCCGGAGAATACACGGAAAATTTCGCAACGATCGCCTCACCCGAATTTCACCCCGAAGATCAGCATCAGGACGACCAGGGCCACGGGCGGCCAATATCCGCCAAACCGGCGCGACCACCCCCTAGCCAGGCCGAGGAACATGATGCCCAACAAAGCAACGAGGCAGGTGCCGGAGAGCCAGGGTTTCACGAATTGCGCGTCAAAGTAAACCCAGGGCAACCGGGTTCCGTGCTGCGTCAGCCAGTCCATCCCCGCGATCGTGATGGCGGCGGAGGAATTGAACAACGCGCTCAATGAAGTGACACCGAGGAGACCAGTGACCAGGGAAAGAAAACCGCTGACGATCGCCAGGGATGAAAGTGGAACGATGATCAGATTGGCGACCAGCGATCCGGGTGAGAACAGGCGGAAGTAACCAATCCCTGACGGAGTACTGGCGATAAAGGCGACCCAGCCGGCACTGCAGGAACCGAGGAGCTGACGCCCCAGCCAGTTCACGAAATGGTGGTGCCATTTCCAGTTGGGCCGGGGCAGAACCGCGTAGGGGCGCCAGCGTGCAAGGATGCGATCCGTGAGCGGCAGTCCCATCACCACGAGTGCGGTCACGACGGCATAGGACATTTGAAAACCGGCGCTGAACAGTTGCATCGGATCGATCAACAACGTCAGCAATGCCGCTGCTGCCAGCGCCGCGAGGGGATTTCCCGGAAGATGGAAGGTGCGGGAACCCAGAAGAAACCCGATCATCAGAAATGAGCGCACGGCGGGCGAATTGATGCCGGTCACCTCCAGATAAAACCAGAGGATCACCAGCGCGAGAGCGACGGTCGCCTTCCGGGGAATGCGCAACAGCTGCAGCACGCTGTGCAAAGCGAGCGCGATGACGCCCACGTGCAGTCCGCTGATCGAGAAGATATGGAACGTGCCGCTCCGCATAAAAGCATTTTGCTGGTCGGGCGAAAGCACGGCTTTTTCGCCGAGCAACATGGCGAGGTAAAGCGAGCGGATGTCGGGATGACGTTCCACCCCCAGCGAAAGAATTTTTTCGAGGCGGTCGGCGGTTTGGCTGCAAAAGTATCTGAACCGGGTGGGCGGGCTGGCTTCGCTCAGGATGCGCGCCCGGCTCAGTTTTTGGCGGATGCCGAGATTTTCCAAATAATCCTCAAAGCTTGCTTCGACGGGATTGCGGGGCAGGGGCTCGATCACTCCGCGAATGACATAGTTTCCCGATCGCTGCGGTGGAAGGCTGACTTTTCGAAGCGCGGAGAAGTAGACGCGGCGACCGACGAGCCGGGTGTCGGCGGTGCTGGCGGTGGAGATCGTGGCGAGACCACTGATGCTCCGCGCCTGGGGTGAGCCGGGAAAAATTTGATCAATCCGCAACGTCAGGGTGATCTCGCGCGGGGGTTCGTTGCCCCACTGATGCAATTGTGGTTCGCGAAAATGAAGCCACGCAAACGCGCCGGGTGCGATCGCGGCAATCAAACACGCCATCCAGCCGCAGCATCCCGGGCGCGTCTGTTTCCAGGCGAGGCCGCAGGCCAGGACGGAGGAGGCCACCGCGCCCCCGAGGATCCATCCCAAGTGGAAGGGCGGAGCCGGCCACAGGCGTGCAGCGGTGAGGCCGCCCATGAAGGGGAAAAGCAGCCACAAAAGCGGGGCGCGCAGCTGGACGGAAGACGGGGACATGAAATTGAAATCCGCCATGGCCCCGGCGTTTCCAGGCAGGTGAACCGAGTTTCGTTCCGCCTTCAAACTTGTTTCCCGGGATTTTCAACGCACTGTGGTCGGGCATGGCGCGTGCCGTTGACGAGACTGATTCCCTGTTTGGCGAGGACCTCCCTCGTCCCGCTGCGGTTTTACCTGACAAGCCCGCGCCACATCAACCGCTCGCCGCCCGGATGCGACCGCGGCGTTTGGAGGAGATCGCGGGGCAAAAACATATTTTGAAGGCGGGCGGCCTGCTGCCGCAGCTCATCACGACCAACCGGTTCGGCAGTCTGCTTTTTTATGGACCGCCCGGCTGCGGAAAAACGAGCCTGGCGGAAGTGATCGCGCGCGAGACGCAAAGTCGTTTTGTCCGGATTAATGCCGTGATGTCCAACGTCGCGGAGCTGCGGGAAATCCTTGCCGCAGCCCGGCGCCGGCCCGAGGCGGCGACGATTTTGTTCATCGACGAACTCCACCGTTTCAACAAATCCCAGCAGGATCTGTTGCTGCCGGATGTGGAGGAAGGATCGGTGCGTTTGATCGGGGCGACCACGCACAATCCCGGATTCTACGTGAATCCCCCGTTGCTCAGTCGCAGTCATCTTTTTCGTCTGGAGCCGCTGGCGACCGGGGAGGTGGCCGCAGTATTGCAACGGGCCTTGAACGACGCGGAGCGCGGGCTGGGTGCCCGACGGCACACCGGGCAGGAGAAAGTGCTCCTGGACCTTGCGGTGTTGTGCGATGGTGATCTGCGCCGCGCGCTCAATGCGCTGGAGGTAATTGCACTCAGCCTGCCGGAAGGCGCAGCGATCACGGAAAAAGAGCTGGAGCTTTTCGCGCGGGAACGCCGGATTCGTTACGATGCCGACGAAGACGAGCATTATGATACGATCTCGGCGTTCATCAAGAGTTGCCGGGGCAGCGATCCCGACGCGGCGATGTACTGGCTGGCCAAGATGCTCGCAGGTGGGGAAGACCCCCGCTACATCGCGCGCCGGCTCGTGATTTTGGCGAGTGAAGACGTCGGTCTGGCCGACCCGCAAGCGCTGCCGTTGACCGTTGCCGCGCATCACGCCTGTGATTTCATCGGCCTGCCCGAAGCGGAGCTGACGCTGGCGCATGCAACGCTTTATATTGCGACTGCGCCAAAAAGTAATTCGGCGACACTCGCCTTAGGAGAGGCGCATCGCGCACTCAAGGAATCACCCGTCCAGCCAGTGCCGCTGGCGTTGCGTGACAAGAGCGGAATGGCCAGCAAACAAGCCGGACATGGCAAGGGGTATCTCTATTCGCACGATTTTCCCGAAAATATTTCCGGGCAGACCTACCTCGAAAAGCCGCTCTCGCTTTACACTCCGAAGACGGCGGGGTGGGAGTCGAAAATTGCCGAACGGCTGGCGCGTTGGAGCGAATTACGGACGAAAATTGGCTCAAAATCACCCTCATAGGGTGTCTTGATCGCGCAGAGCGTGAATTCCGTGCGAAATTCTGGATGACGGTTCGGGGTGGCTATCGCGGGCTTGCGCCATTTCTAGCGGGGGTTAGCTTGTAGTGAATGAAGCCCCTCGTTGCTGGTGTTACCCTTTTGTTTGTCGCTACCACCGGTTTTAGTGCCTCCACCGGAATCACGCTTACACAGAAGCCAAAGCCGGCAGGCGACACTTCAACCACGAGCGAAGTAAAACCGGTCGAAACGCCGAAGTCCGAGACTCCACCGGTCAAACCTGCTCCGAAAAAAGAGGAGAAGAAGGAAAAAGAACCGGTTATTCCGGGGATGACGATTCCCCGCGCCAACGGAACGTTTCTCGGTTTTGAAGTTTCTGGCGGGAAGTTTAAACTTTCCTTCTACGATAAGAAAAAGAAACCAATGGCGGTAGACGTCAGCGGGGGTCTCGCCCGGTGGGCGAATGTACGCGGGCCGGGCGATATCCGTTCGCCCATGACGATCAGCGGAACTGCTCTCATTACGGCAAAGCCGGCGGTCCCTCCCTTTAGCTACAATGTCTTTGTTACTCTGCTTCAAGGAGAAGGTGATGACGCCAAGGCCGTGGAGACCTATACCGTGCAGTTTCGGGGCTAGTTTTGGCGCAAAAAACGAGCACCAGGGCCCTCAAGTCTGAGGGCGAACCCCAGCCGTGAGGCGGACGGAGAAGCCTCCCGCCGTAATGTGAACAACTTTTTTGAGAGAAAGTTGATTTCACTCTTGATGCAGGACGCCGCACCATGTTCTGCTAACCATCCCATTCGTCACTTACAGCCTCTGCGGCCAAACTGCTGAGGCACCCTGACGCCACGGTTTCCAGGTGGTTTTCCCGTCTGAAAAACGTGTTTTTAATCAAAGCGCGAAATAGTGCTTGCCCGAGATTCTGTCTCCGGTAGGTTCCGCGCTCTTTTCGACTTTTCAACACCTTCCATCCAACCACATGCCAACCATCAACCAACTCGTGAGAAAGGGCCGTCGCCAGATCAAGGCGAAGTCCAAGGCTCCGGCGTTGCAGGGTAACCCCTTCCGCCGCGGCGTCTGTGTGCAGGTCATGACCCGCACGCCAAAGAAGCCCAACTCGGCCATCCGCAAGGTTGCCAAGGTTCGTCTCACGAATGGTACGGAAGTAATTTCTTACATTCCTGATGAAGGTCATAACCTCCAGGAGCACTCGATTGTGCTCGTGCGCGGTGGTCGTGTGAAGGATTTGCCCGGTGTGCGTTATCACATCGTTCGCGGTACCCTCGACGCCACGGGTGTCGAAAAGCGCCGCCGCTCCCGTTCCAAATACGGAGTCAAGCGTCCGAAAGCTGCCAAAGCCTAACCCTCGTTCTTTTTAAGCGCCATGTCACGTCGTCGTAGAGCTACCCGCCGCATCACCATCCCGGATGTCCGTTATAACAGCCCGTTGGTGACGCACCTCATCAATGTCATCATGAAGAGCGGCAAGCGCACGCTCGCCGAGCGCATCGTGTACGGTGCTTTTGAGCGCGTCAGCGAGAAGCTGCAGAAGGGCGACCCGGTCGACCTGCTCATGGGCGCGATGGAAAACGCCCGTCCGAAACTGGAAGTCAAGAGCCGCCGCGTCGGTGGTGCGACCTACCAAGTTCCCGTTGAAATTTCGTTCGAACGCCAGGAGAGCCTCGCTCTTCGCTGGATCGTCCTCGCCGCCTCCGGCCGCAAGGGCACCCCAATGCGCGAAGCCGTCGCCGCCGAGATCATCGACGCGTACAACAACACCGGCTCCGTCGTGAAAAAGAAGGAAGAAATGCACAAGATGGCCCAGGCCAACCGTGCTTTCGCTCATCTCCGTTGGTAAGGAATTCCGAGCATGTCCGTTTCCACACCAGTTAATATTACTGTCGTTACCGACAAGGCCAAGGTCTCGCCGGTCAACTCGAAGGACCGTCCATTCCAGCGGGAACGGGCGGTCCTTCGAG
>JBEHXD010000228.1:0-8070 GCA_048498875.1 Verrucomicrobiota bacterium | reverse complement strand
CTCGGAGCCGCGTCGACGATCCAGCGCGGCGGTTTTGGCAACACCTCCCACGGCTTCCATATCTGGTCCTGATGCAACGCCACCCTTGCCCACCCCGGCCTGACTGGCGCACGGTCGTCGAGCGAACCGGCCTGACTTACCACACCCATGACAATGGTCCGTATTGGGATGAGTCCGCGTGCTATGAGCTCACTTCGGCTGAAGTCGACGAGTTGGAAGCGACGGCACATACGCTGCATTATCTGTGCATCGACGCGGCCGAGGCAGTGATCAAAAACGACTGGTGGGCGCGTCTCGGCATTCCCGCCGGCGCGATCCCGGCCATTTTGCGCTCCTGGGAGCGGGATGATTTCAGTCTGTATGGACGTTTCGATCTGGCCTGTGATGGGAAGGGCCCGCCCAAACTGCTCGAGTACAATGCCGACACTCCCACCGCGCTGGTCGAGGCGGCGGTGACCCAGTGGTTCTGGCTGCAGGAAACCCGGCCCGGCGCGGACCAATTCAACTCGATTCACGAACGGCTGATTGAGGCGTGGAAACGCTGGAGGACCACGACGATTCATTTCAGCAGCATCAAGGAGCATGCAGAGGACGAGCAAACGGTGCTCTATTTGCGGGATACTTGTGAGCAGGCCGGCGTTACGACCCGCTCGGTTTACGTGGAAGACATCGGCTGGGATTCAAGGCAGAATCACTTTGTCGACCTGAGCGGCGACAAACTCACGCATTGTTTCAAACTCTACCCGTGGGAGTGGATGTGGCACGAGGAGTTTGGTGCGCATCTGGCGTCCGATCCGGTTCAGTTCATCGAGCCCACTTGGAAAATGCTGCTCAGCAACAAGGGTCTTTTGCCCATCCTGTGGGAGTTGTTCCCAGGACATCCGAACCTGTTGCCGGCGTATGAGACGGCCGATGCACTGGGCTCGCGTTATGTGCGAAAACCCAAACTCAGTCGCGAAGGCGCCAATGTGACGTGGATTGAAGGCGGCGTGGCGGTGGAGGAAACCGAGGGTGACTATGGCGAAGAAGGCTACGTTTACCAGGCAATCGCTGAGCCGCGGAATTTCGATGGCAATTATCCCGTGTTTGGCGTTTGGGTCGTTGATCACGAACCGGCCGGACTGGGGATTCGGGAGGACAGCCGCCGCATCACCGGAAATCTCAGCCGGTTCATTCCCCATTTCTTTCGCCCGGCATGAGCACGGCAAATCCCACTGCTTTGCGCCTTGGCGCGTCCGGCATGCTGGACGGACGGAAATACACCGTGCGGGGCCGCGTGGTGCTGAGCGTGGAGGTGGCGGGAGAAATTTTTTATTGGAACGAATTTAATCTCGTCGATGCCTCCGGCGGGGAAGTGACGTTGGTCCACGAGGAAGGTGAAGACGGCGCCGAATGGAAACTGTTCAAGCTGATCGAGCCGGCGCGTCCCATGTCGGTGGGTGAAGCGAAGGCGATCAGCGTGGGGGACATCATCACTCTGACCGGCCGTTCCACGGAGGTTTCGTTGGTCAATCAATCCCGCGTGGAGTTGGTGGAAGGCCAGGCTCCCGAAGGGGTGCAGGTCGGAAAAGTCGCGGATTATTTTAACGCGGAAATTGGCGAGCAGATGCTCGTGGTGAGCTGGTCGGGTGATGAGATCGAATTTTATGAAGGCAGTGTGACGTCCGCGCGACGCATCGAGGGCGCGTTCGGTTTGCCGCACGATGATCACGCGAGCCGGTCGTCGTTTTCGACCGCGTACAGCAGTGGCGACGCGGATACGCCATGGGCCAAAATGATCCCGGTCATCCTTGTGGCCCTGGCGGTCATTGGCTACGTGGTGTATCAGTCTTTTGATGATGGACCGGATTTTTCCGCTCCGGCCGCGGCGGAAAAGCGGCTGGCGTCGCCCTTGCATTTCCCGGTGGGCGCGTTGGGCAAGCTGCATGGCCACGCTTATCGGATTCGCGGTCACGCTTTGGTGGAGATTTCGCGGGTGGGTGACCGGTTTGACGGCCATGAATATACGTTGAGCAGCGGCGACGGCACGGACCGGGCGTTGCTGGTGAAGGCGCTGCAGGGAAATTCCACCGATTGGTATTTGCTCCGGCCGGGAGTGACGCCGGCCGGGTTTACTCCCTTTGTTGCGGCCGGACTTCAACCGGCCCAGACCGCGTCGATTGGTGGCCGGACCATGCATGTGGAGCAGCTGTTTCGAGCAGTGGTTTTTTCGCGCGAAGGTGAGGATTTGGATCGCATGTGGCCGACCGGGGCGCAGTACGGGCTGCTCGCGCGCGACGGAACAAGTTGGATGCTGTCACGCTGGAGTGAAACGGGCTTGCAGTTTTGTACGTGCGAGATTGCGACGGATCGCGAGGTTCACGAAGCTTTCGGATCGGAAATAAAATAGCCGGGTGATATTTTGAAAAATCCCTGGGGTTTATTGCCCAGATTTCAGAGCGAAATTTTTTTGCAAATCTGGCGTTGGGAAAAGTTCAGATTTGAAATTCGGACGGTCTGAAATTGTGCCGGTCGACGGAGGCACGGTGCTTTCTACGGTTCGCGTTTCGCGCGAGTGCCACACCGCTCGCACCCCTCAACCCCTGCCGTGTGTTTGATGCCACTCCGGTATTCGGACATGCGGTGAGAAATCCCCATGCAATGAAAGGAAAAATGTTTCGACGCTTCCTGGCCCGGCCCTCCCTGTTTGCCGGTGTTTCGATTTTCTCCCTGACGTCCGCGTTCGCCCAAACCAGTGCGCCGGCCAAAACAGAAGGCGACGGGACGAAGCCCGTCGCCTCGCTCGAGGAAAAGGCGGTCGAGCTTTCGCCGTTTCAGGTGAACTCGAGCACCAATCAGGGTTATCGCGCCACCGCGACCATGTCGGGCACCCGGCTTAAAACCAACCTGGACGATCTGGCGGCCTCCATTTCCGTCGTCACCAAGCAGCAACTGGAGGACACGGCTTCCGTCGACATCAACGACGTCTTCAAATACGAGTTGAGCACGGAAGGCACGTCGCAGTGGACGGATTTCAGTGTCGATCGCGGCAATGTCACGGACAACGTCTCCCGGGAACCGGCCAGTGCGAATCGCGTGCGCGGCCTCACTTCGGCCAACCTCGCGGTCGATGGCTTTGGCGTTTTTCTTCCACTCGACACCTACAACGTGGACGCGGTGGAAATCTCGCGCGGCCCCAATTCCACCGTGTTCGGTCTCGGCAACACGGGCGGCGGCGTGAACATCATCCGCGGCCGCGCCAGTCTCACTCGCGATTCCAATTCCTTCACGACGCGGGCCGACAGCTACGATGGGTATCGCGGCAATTTCGATCTCAACCGCGTGATCCTCCCCGAGAAACTGGCGGTTCGCCTCTTCGGGTTGTATGAGAACAAAGGTTACGTCCGCAAACCATCCGACGATATCACCCGTCGTTTGAATTTCGTGACGACGATCCGGCCGTTCAAAAACACGGCGATTTACGCCAGCTTCGAATCGTACCGGAATCAGAATAACCGTCCGAATTCCCTCACCCCGCGCGATACAATCACGGATTGGATCAACAGCGGCAAACCGACCTGGGATCCCATCACACAGATGGTGCACTTCGCCAACGGCACATCCCAAGGTCCTGTTGTCCCCGGCACCGCGACCGAAGCGCTCCTGCCTTACGGACTCGCGGTCAGCGACTCGACTTTCCAGAACAGCCCGAGTGCCTACGTCAATCCCGACGGTTCCCTTGGCCTGCTCATGATCAGCCGCCTGCCCAATGCCACCGGGATCGGGCCGGCGAATGTTTCGGGCACGGGCCGGTTGCTCCAGAGCGGCAGTTATTACATCCGCAACCAGACGCAGTTTCCGCTCTATAACTCCAAGCAGATTACGGATCCGAGTCTCTACGATTGGACCTCGGTCAACCTCGTTGCGCCGAATTTTGCCAGCCGCAAGGGCGAGACTTCCAGCATCCAGCTCGAACAGTTGATTTTTAATACCTCCCGGAACTCGCTGGCCTTCGAGGCGGCCTGGATGAAGGAAAAGGTTTCCACCTACGATCGTCGCTTTCTCGGCACCGGGGGTGCCAGCCTTCAGCCGTTCATCGACGTCAACGAGCGGTTGCTCGATGGCACGCCGAATCCGTATTTCCTCCGTCCCTACGTGGGCGGCGCCGCGCCGCGCACTTCCTTCAGCCGTAATAATTCCGAAAATTATCGCGGCACGCTCGCTTACGAGCTCAATTTGACGCAGGAAAAAAACCTCCTGCACTGGCTCGGTCGCAACCGGTTCACCGGGTATGGCGAGTATCATGCGTTTGAAGGTGGAAGTATCGGCTTCGTGGATGCGGCGTCTTCCACCAATGCGTGGATGGGCACGGTGTCGTCCCGTAACACCGTGGCCTTTCGCACGTATCCGCGTTACTACGTCGGCGATGCCACGGGACAAAACGTGGACTACGCGCCGGCGGAATCGCCCCCCACGCCCCCCTACGTCGCTCCCCTGCGCTATTTCAACGGCGTGACCAGCCAATGGATCAACGATCCGACCACGTATGATCTCTATTACAACGCCAACCGTTACAACAAACGCATCCTGAGCACCTATGGCGGCGTCTGGCAGGGCTTCTTCTGGGATGGACGCATTGTGCCGCTGTATGGCGTCCGCCAGGACTACAACCGCAGCCGTGAAGCCAACAACGCGCTCAACCCGACGGCGGCGACCAACGGTTATTTGGATTACTCGCCGGTGTATCAATACGGCACCAATGCCTGGGTTTTGGACAAGGGCCGCACCGACAACTACGGCCTCGTCGTAAAGCCATTCAAATGGCTTTCGCTCAGCTACAATCAGTCCAACGCTTTCAATCCCGGTTCCACCGTTTACGACGTCTGGGGTAATCCGTTGCCCGACCCGCGTGGTGAGTCGAAGGACTACGGCTTCTCTCTCCGGCTGTTTGACGACAAGCTCGTCATCACGGCAAAGCAGTTTGAAACGGTCGACATCGGACGCAGCACGAGCGACCTCAATACCATCGTTCAGCGCGCCATTCGCATGGACCGCCGCAGTTCCGCCGGCGATCCCGGCCTGACCGACTGGTATATCGACCGCCTGAGAATCTCCAATCCGGGATTGGACGACGCGACGTATGTGCAAAAGGCCTTGGCGGCCACGGGTGCCGATTACGATTATCTCCGCAGCCACATCAACCGGGAGCATGGCGATGCCAGCAACTCCTACTCGCGCGGCAAGGAGGTGGAAATCACCTACAACCCGACCAAATATTGGCGCCTCAAGCTCACCGCGTCGGAATCCACGCCACTCAACGGCATCATGTCACCGGCAGTCCAGGACTACATTACCTCGCGCATGCCGACCTGGACCACGATCAAGGATCCGGTGACCGGCAACACGTGGTGGACGACACCCGAAGACCAGGGCACGATTCCGCAGACGTTTTATATCAACAACGTCCTGGCCAACCTGAAGCTTGCCGTGGCCCTGCAAGGAAAGCGCCGCACGCAGACCAGCCAATATCAGGCGACCTTCCTCACCAATTACGATCTCGCGGGCATCAGCAGCAATCGCTGGCTCAGTCAACTCAGCCTGGGTGGCGCCCTTCACTGGCGCGACAAGGCTTCGATTGGCTTCCTAGGGGCCAAGCCGGATCCCGACGGCATCGTTCGCGAATACGACCCGACCAAGCCAGTTTGGGAGAGCGGCGAAGCCACCTTCGATGTGAGTGCGAAGTACCGGCTGAAGCTCTTTCACGACAAGGTCCGGGCCTCGGTGCAGCTCAACGTCAACAACGTATTCGAGGACGGTAAACTCAAGCCGGTAGCGGTCAACCCGGACGGCACGCCTTGGGCGTTCCGCATCATCGATCCGCGCCAGTTCATTCTTAGCGTGACCTTCGATTTGTAAGCTTTTGGTCGTATTGGTTCCGGCCGCCTCATTTAGGTGTGAGGCGGCCTTCTTTTTGCCTGAAAGCTCAAATTCTTTGACGGTCTGGCGGTCTTGAATAGCATTGCGCCATGATCCGTTTGGTAAATTTTTTCCTGATTCTCTGCGGCAGTGCGGTGATGACGCTCCACGCGGCTGAAGCGGCCAAAGTTAACGACTACGAGCGGGTCGGGTTCGATCGTCTTGCTTCGTTTACCTTTACCCCCCCGGAAGCAGACCCGGCCAAACCCGACGCACCGCCGCCTTCGGGTGCGAGTCAGATACCTGAGAAGGTCAAGGCACTGGATCTGCAAAAAGTGGCGGTCACTGGGTTTATGCTGCCGGTGAAAATGGAAGGCAGCCTCGTGAAGGAATTTCTTTTGGTGAAGGATCCGATGATGTGTTGCTACGGCGTGATGCCCAAGCTCAACGAATGGATCGTCGTCAAAATGGTCGGTGCCGGGGTGAAGCCTTTGATGGACACTCCCATTACTTTTGAGGGCAAACTCCACGTGGGGGAAATGTACGAAAACGGCTATCTCACCGGCCTGTACCTTCTCGACGGCGACCGCCAGACGGACACGAAGAGTTAACGGTAGGGGCCGATGCCCTCATCGGCCTTGGGATATCAGCTGTGCTACCGGAAGGCCGATGAGGGCATCGGCTACTACCGATTAGCGCGTGATATCGCGCTGCGTGAGAACCTTGAAGCCGCGGGTATTGAGTGCGGTGGTGGCGAGATCGGTATCCTCCACGTTCAGCGCCAGCGCGGATTTTCCATCGGGGCGCATCAGAAAAGCGTAGAGATAGTGAATGTTAATCTCCACCGTGAAGAGGGCATTCAGCACATCCTTCAGCTGCGATTCGTTCGTGATTTCCACGGCGATCACCTCGCATTCGGTGAAGGAAAATTTGTTGGCGTTCATCACCTCCCGTGCCGCATCAGGATCGTCGACAATCAGCCGGTCGATCGCGCAATCAGTGGTGTCGAGCGTGGTCATTGCCATCACGTGCACATTGTGCTTCGCGAGTTGCACCGTGA
Source organism: Verrucomicrobiota bacterium (assembly GCA_048498875.1). Taxonomy (GTDB): domain Bacteria; phylum Verrucomicrobiota; class Verrucomicrobiia; order Opitutales; family Opitutaceae; genus Lacunisphaera. The sequence goes on along the minus strand of JBEHXD010000228.1, from coordinate 1,115 downwards.
GGTCGTGCAGCTGGCCCACTTTATTCGGGATGAACACCGAAAATTGTTTAACGGGATCGCTGGCGACCGGGGAGGCGGTATCTGACATACAGAAACAATAGTATCCGCTTCCCCGGGGCGGTCAACTGACAATGCCGTCGTCGATGGCGGATCAGCGGAACGCTGATCATCGAAATCCAGTCGGTGGGCATGGGCTTTTCATTTTTCCCTTGAAGGGAGGCTTGAGTGTCATCCCCGGGATGCCCAACGTCGCCTGATGACAACAGGTTTGAGCGCAGGTTGGACACAGCGACCGGCGTCGTTCCGATGAGCAGCCTCGATGTTCAGAATGCGGTTTCGCAGCGGGCGAACGAAAGTGCGCGCCTGGTCTTGCGGGGGATTTTCCTGAATGTGGTGCTGGCCGCAGTAAAACTCACGGGTGGGATTTTGGGCAATACGTACGCGCTGGTAGCCGATGCTGCGGAATCATTGCTCGATATTCTTTCGTCCATTCTCGTCTGGGCTGGTTTTCAGGTGGCGGCGCGTCCGCCCGATGCGAATCATCCCTACGGCCACGGCAAGGCGGAAGCGCTCGCCGGGCTGCTGGTGGCTTTTTTTATTTTCTCGATGGCCGGCTTGGTGGCGTACCACTCGATCCTGGAAATCATCACGCCCCACCACGGTCCGGCCTGGTGGACCTTGTTGGTGCTCGCGGGAGTTATTATCACCAAGGTTCTTTTCTCGCGTCGCATGAACGCGGCTAATGAGGCGGTGGGAAGCACTGCACTGGACATCGAAGCGATGCACCACTGGTCGGACGCCATGACTTCGGGCGCGGCCTTTATCGGCATCACCATCGCCCTGGTCGGGGGAAAGGGATGGGAGGCGGCGGATGATTGGGCGGCGTTGTTTGCCTGTGTGATCATTGCCTTCAATGGCTTTAGAATGGCCGGCAAGGCGCTCGCCGACGTGATGGACGAGGCGGTGCCGCAAAATTTCGAAAACGAGGTGCGTGCAATTGCGCTCGGGGTGCCGGGTGTGCGCGCCCTGGACAAGGTGCGGATGCGCAAGAGCGGGCTGAGCCACCTCGTCGACATCCAGGTGCGGGTGGATGGAAACCTCACGGTGCGTGAGGG
>JBEHXD010000227.1:0-8127 GCA_048498875.1 Verrucomicrobiota bacterium | reverse complement strand
TGTTGCCCGACGTACCGGTGATCAGGTCGTAGGCGAGGTAGGAGTCGGTGATTTTGACGGGGGGCGTGCTTTCCAATTTGATGAAAAAAGGATGCTGCAAAAGTTGTTGGGAATTGAATCCGTGCAGTTGAGGCGGGGGCACGAGGATGAACCTCACCCCGGCTTTGCGCAAGCGATCGCAACAACCGGCGAAATTGACATCCGGTTCAAAAAGAAATCGTACCGAGGGGCTGAAATACGACAGGGGTTTCGCACCCAGGCGGGTGAAAATGGCATGGGTGAACGGATCCGTAACCAGTATGCGGCCATTTCCGGCGGCGCGGGCGATCATGGACCATTGGGGATGATAATCCCACCGATCAATTCTTTCCCGAATGGCGAGCCAGGCGAGGGGCGGTTCTTTCCACCAATACACGGGATAGTAGTATGGCGCCAGCAAGGTGCGGGCTGCGGCGTCCAGGACCGGCACAGTCATGAAAATGCCCAGAAGAAACCTCCGTCGCGAACAAAAGGAAGCAAGCAACTGGCCGCCGAGTACTGCGCCCACGGACAGGGTCGGCGTGAGCACGCGCAGCGAATAAATGCGCCCGCCGGAGGTTTGGCCGATCGACCAGAGCCAGATTACAAACATTACTATGGCGGAAAAAATCCAGGGCCAGGATCGGCGAAAATTCCTGATTCCACCCATCAGGCCGAGCACGAGCGGCACGCCACCGAACGCGACCAGCAGGATTCCGATAAATGGCAATTGTGCCGGATCCCGAGTGATGCCCAGCGAGGCGCCTGTCGTTTGCATGTATTCCGCATGGATGGGATTGACGGGGAAAAAACCGGCGACGGAATGGCTGTAAAGGGGATTGCCGGTTTTTATCCAGTTGCGCACGTAGGGGAACGCGGCAACGACCAGCGTGGTGCCGAAAAATGTCATCCAAGCCTGGATACGCGGACGCATGCCCAGCAGACAGAGACCGCCGAGGCCGCCAAAAATAAGTCCGTATTCCCGGGTCAGGCCGCCGACGCCGGCGGCGATGCCTGCCCAGATCAGCCAGCCGGCGGTACGAGTGTCCCGATAATATTCAATGAAGAGGAACATTGCCATGAGGGACAAGGCGGTGAGCCCCGTTTCCTGACCGATGGCTATTCCGGAAAGCAAAATGTGACTGCCGGCAAGTGCCGTAACCGCCCACCATCCCGCCGGCGTTCCCGCCCGATGGGCGGCGAGCTTGTACACGACGTAAAACAGCAGGGCGGCCTGACCAATCACGATGGGTGCTGTACTCCAGGCGTCTGGACGACCGAGGCTGGCGTACGCCCAAAAATAGAGACTCGAAACCAGCGGCGCTATTCCGTCGCACCAGCCATAGTGGAGAAAATCGTCCGCATTGAACGCGGGGTAGAAATGCAGCGTTTTTTGCTGCAGCATCTGCAAGGCGAGGAAATTCCAGCGAAACTTGGTGTCGGCAGCGGAAAGCGGATCTAACGCAGCCTTGAGCACGATCGAGACGAGAGCAAAGGCCACCGGCAGCAGCAACCACCGCCAATGCTTGCCCAATTCCTGACGCAGGCCCGAAGGCGCGACCAGCATTGTCGGATCAGCGCGGCGCTTCGCCAGGAAAGCCAGTATGGCACAGATAATTGCGAGCCCCGCCGCCACATGCTCCACCGTCAGGGAGACGTCCAGCGTGTCGAGTATCAGCAGGAGATTGAGAAGCATGGCTCCGGAAGCGAGGAACGCCCCGGTGATTCCGCCGGAAGTGCCCAAGGCCCGCCCGAGCAGCCATCCGGGGGCGAGCAGCCCCAGGCCCAAGTAGAGGGGAAATAGACAATTTTGCAGGACTAACATGGGGAAAATATCCGGTGCTTGGACTGTGACGGGTCCGGTTTGGCTTGACGGCGATTCATTCCGCGATTCCGATCTCCCCCAGATTTTCCCCCTGGCCTCCCCGTAATATCAAATACGTGCCCGGCGCGATGGCCGAAAAATCCTTCGGATCAAGGGAAATGGTCAGGTGAACCAGACCCTTTACTTCGAGCGGCCAGTTTTTCCCCTCGGGGAGTGTTACCGGGTGACCTTCCCTGGTCACGCCTGTGGCCGTCACATGAAGGTTTTTTTCCCCGAGCCGCATCACGGTGCCGCCCTGGTTCAAATAAATTTCCCTGATCGGGGTGCCGTCGGCGATGAGGGAAAAATCAAGTACGCTGGCCGGGAGCGTCGTCGGATTCACCTCGGATTTCAATTGTCGCCGGCTGGCCACATTGAGCGGCGTGATGGTGCGGCCCGCTTTGGTCCAGAAGGCGAAACCCTCCAGCTTGAATGCGACGACGAAATGCTGATGAAGGTAATCCCACAGGACACCTTTCATGGGAATCCGGTTTGCCTGCATGAGTTCCACGAGCGAGTTCTGCACAATGATTCCCGCACGGGGACTCGCCTCGAGTCGGGCGACGATTTCGCGCTGTTCCGTTTCGTTGAGCAGGCTGAACCAAAGGGTGGTGTTCTTGTCGGTCGGCGTGGGGAGTTCCGTCCACAGATTGAAGCTGAACATGCCCGGCAGGGAAAAAAGCGTGTCGCTGTGAGCGACGGCGTTGAGAGCCAGAATCCGGTAGGCGGCTGCAGAAAGAGGTGGCAGACGGATGGGCATGGCGCCGGGCAGGTTCAGTGCGGTTCGCGCCTGAAAATCGCGCTGCACCCACCACGCCGTCCCGCCGGTTTTGGCCAGGGCAATCGTGACCAGGGCAGCCCCGGCAACCCGCCAGCCCCAACGTTTCAGCGGCAGGGAAGCGGGATGGGCCAAAAGCCACAGCCGTACGTCGCCCAGTCCGATCGCAACCAGCGGAATGAAAAGAAATGTGCCCCAGCTTTCCTGTGCGCCTCCGACGGGGTAGGCGTGGAGGAATTGCAGGAGCAGCACCCAGGCAACAAGCGTGGCTGCGGCCCGGGACCGGTTGCCGTTTGGCGTGCTCGAAAGAGGCAGGATTAAAATCCAAACCAGAGGAGCCACAAAGCTGAAAATGGCCCCGACGGCGCGCAACTGAATGAGCACAGCCACCCCGATGGCGAGCCCCAGGGCAATCAGTGCGCGCAACAAAACCATTATGAGATCGATCGATGCTGGCGAACATGTCCTTTTCAACCACGGCAGGCCGCATGCGATGACCAATGAAACGGACGCGACCAACAGACTGCCCGGGCGCCAGTCGACAGGATAGGAGTAGTTGCCGGGATGCCGCAGCGGTCCGAGGAGCACGCCATCGACGATTCCGGAAAGGCTCGTGCCGCGCAGCCAGATCGACGCGAGTACGGCCAGGCCCGCGAGCAGCCCCGCGGCTGCGAAGTTTCCCACAAATTTTCCCGGAATCAACGCGTCGCTTCGATGGGTGGCGATCAACAGGCCGGTCAGGCCGCAGCCAAAAATCACGAGGTAGGTTTGCACCCACGGTTCGCGAATCAGCGTCAGCATCAGAACAAACGCAAAAGAGCCGGCAATCACCGCGAGCAGAGGTGCGGACAGGCGACGGAGCGGATCGGATGCCGCGTGGCCGGCGGCCCAGGCAGCCACTGCGATCACATAAAACGCGCCGGCGTTTATTTTGGTGAGCAGCAAAATTGCCCCGACGGCCCCGGTCACGATTGCCACTTGGGAGCATTTCCCCGCGGCGATCAGTTCGGTTGCGATCCACAGGGAGGCGGCGAGGAGAAAGAAAACGAGCGATCCGGGATGAAAGGGTTCGTCGGTGATGAAATAGAGATAGAGGAAAACCGCCGGAATCGTGAAAAAGGTCAGCGCGCGCGACGTGGTTTGGCGCCAGACGATTCCTCCGCAGCAAATCGCGGTGCCGAGCCACAGAACGAGCGTCAGCCAGCGGGCGAACGTGTGGTCAACCGGCCCCAGCAGGTGCTGCAGGAAATCCATCAGGCAATAAAACGCAGGGCCATACTGGCTGTATACTCCCTCATAGAGTTTCCCGTGGGCAAAATACTGGCGCGCGGAGATGAGGATGTAGCCTTCGTCGTCGTAAGTCGCGAAATTCGAAAAAAGCATCCCATACCCGATCGAGGCCAGCGCCACCACCACGCCTGCAATCGAAAGTATAAACGCGATCCTTCGTCTCATGTCCCTTGAGGTTGATTTCCGGGGTGGGGGGCGGCGAGGCGTTTCGTTTGTCTGCGGGATATTCAACGTCTTTTTATCGTCGGAAAAAGACGGCGCGCACGGGGAGGCGTCGGTCCTTCCGATTCGAATCGCGATCCCTATTGTTGATCGTCGCCACGAGGTACATTGATTTTAAAAAGCGTCATTTCCTCATCGGTCCAGATGGGCTGGAGCGCCTGCCCATGTTGATTCCGAAAAAAAGCGATTTGCGACAAATAAGCCGCGTTGGCTTCGCCTTTGCTGAGGAGGAAATAGTCGATGCCCTGCGCCCTCAGCCGTTGGGCGATGGTTGCCGTATCCTGGGATTCGTCCCAGAGGCAGGCTACCTCCGGGCTCCAGGGAGGAATGGTGTGGGCACTGAAACGATTAAGCAGCGCGGCGGGACCCAGCGTGAGAATGGAGTGCCCTGCGCAAAAATTTGCCAGCTGGTGGTAAACCGGCCGCTGGTGTTGTTCGTTCACCGCTCCGCCCACGGTGAGCCAGTCGGCGGGCGGGATCCGGTACGCGTTCACGGGCAGGGCCAGCGCGCGAACAGAGGAGTCGAGCGAGAAAATAAAAAGCGCCAGGGTCACGCCGCGAAGATGAACATCAGTCGGAAACCACCGGGCGCAGGCAACGCCGGCCATTAACGCGGTGACTGCGATTCCGGGGGCCAGCACCCGCAGCGAATAAGTAAATCCCGCCGACGTGTAGCTGACGGATACGGCCCAAAGTCCCACCATCAGCGCGAGCGCGGCCCAAAGGGAAGCGATTCGTTTAAAAAAGAAAACCCCGGCGATCAGTCCGGCGACGGCCGCTGCGCAATTGGTGAGCAAAATTCGGAAGGCTTCCCCTGAAACAGTGGCCCAGCCAAACCCGGCTTGATAAATCAGCATCAGGTGCTCATGGGCGGAGTTCACTGGAAACAGTCCGGCCGGATTAAGGTTAAACAGCGGATTTCCGGTGCGCACCCAATTACGCAAATACCAGGGCGCCACACCTGCTGCGGCGGTGAGCACGAAAACTCCCAGCGTCGCCTTTGACAGGCGCCGCGCGATTCCCAATCCCAGTCCCAGCAAGATAAAGGCGAGTCCGTACTCCCGGGCCAGTCCGCCCAGCGCAGCCGCGAGCCCCGCCATGATGGCGGCCGGAACGGAGGACTCCCCGGGCGAGGAGGGAAGATAGAGAAGAAGTGAAATCAGGGCGAGGGTCAGCAACCCCGATTCCTCCCCCATGGCCAGACTCCACAGCAGCAGGGGGGAGCAGGCGATCAAGACGACGGCGAAGGCGGCGGAGCGGGGTGAGCCCACGCGGAGGCCCACCCGGTGGACGGCGAAAAGCAGGAGAATGAACTGGGCGATAACGACCGGCGCGGTCAGGATTGTCCGGGCTTCGCCGGCAAAACGATAGGGCCAAAAGTAGAGCGAGGAAACAATCGGGGCGATTCCGTCCGGCCACGCATAGATCGAGTAGTCTCCGCCGGTGACGGGAGGATAAAATCCCAGGGAGCCGCGAACGAGCATCTGCTCAGCGAGGAAGTTCCAGCGGAAAATCGTATCCACGCCCGATAGCGGCTGGGTGATTGCCCGGTAAACCACCACCGCGATTGCCGGAATCAGGGGAGCCAACAGCAGGAATTCCACGGGGCGCAACGAGCGGACGGCGGCGGGCGCGATTGCCGGCGGACGCGGATTCAAAAGCACCATTGCGACCACCACGAGGCTCCAGGCAACAGTCAGATTCTGGAGTGAAAGGGTCAGGCGACAGGCTTCGAAAATTTGAAGAAGGGTAACGAGGGCGAGGGCGCCGAAAATGAATCCGGCGACCGCCGGCAAGGGCAGCCGATGCGCCCTGGCCGCCCACCAGCCCGGGAACATCAGAAGAAGCAGTGTCAGGCACCCCAGGGAAAGATCAGCGACCATGGTTTTCTGGGGGAAGCGGAATGGCGGAGCGGGCGAAAACCAAAAACCGCGCATCAAAATCCACATAGCCCCGGCCGGGGAGAAATTTGATGGCGTTGATCTGCGGTCGGACGTCAAAAGTTTTCACGAGCCGGTAGCTGTGGAGAAAAATATCCGGGAGCGATTCGTTGATCGTGTCCACCTGGTCCGGCCGCAGGACGAGCCACTCCGGCCGCAGAGCCATGATGATCTGGGCGTGTCCGTAACCTTTTTTGCGCAAAGCCACCACTTCCGGGGAAGCCAGTCCCGGGGTGTCCAGCATCTTGAGCTGCGAATAATAACCAATGTAGCCGAGCGGCTCGAGATAGACCCGGTCTTGTTTTCCCGCATGCGTTTTCAGCCACAGGCCGATTTCCCTGCGGTGTCCATTTTCAATATACGTTTGCTGATTGGTCATCTGCCAGGCGACCGACGCAAACAATCCGATTTGTACCGCGATGGCGGAGAGCGCACCGATTCGCAGCAGGGAATTAAGTTTGTCCGCCGGGGCGTGGGCGCGTGAAGCACGGATGCCCAGGGCATCCCACAAATACGCCAGGCTGATACAGGCGAGCACCTGCCAGCCGGGAAAATACCAGGGCGACCCGGGAATATACTGGAGGTAGAACCCACCGATGAAAAGTGCGGCCGACGCCACGCGTCCGGGACTTTTCATCCCGGGCAGCAGCCACGCCAGGGGAGCCATCGTTCCCAGGAAATGTGCAAACCAACGGACTCCCGCCGGCCAGCCCCCGAAATAAAAATAGGCAGGGGCAAAGATGTCATGAAGGGCCACATGACCAACCAGCAGTCGCACCGGATAAAGAACGAGGGCGTCCGCGATTTCCGCCAGCGGGCGGGGGTAGCTTTTGGCCAGAATGGTGTGGGGAATGGGCGAGCCGTAGTAGTTCCACGCAAAAACCAGCCAGGGAAGGTAGAGGATCACCGCCACCGCGGCCGCGGCGAACACCGCCCGCCACGGCTTGTTTTTTACCGCATCCGTTTTTTCCGACCAGACCCAGGCCAACGCCAGGGCGCCCGCAAAAACAAAGCCGTCGGGACGGGTCCATTGTAGTCCGGCAAAACCGATGGCCGTCGGCCACAGGGCCGCACCCTGCACCAGGGCTCTCCACGTGAACACGGCGAAGAAAACCATCAGACCCGATTCCATTCCGTTCATGGAAAAATCAACGATCTTGGGGTCGAACATCCACAGGCCGGCGCCGATCAAAATCGCGGTGCCCGCGAGCTGGCTCCGGATGAATTCACGCAGGGAAAAAAACAGCGCGGTCCCGAGTGCGAGCGCGCTCGCGCCGCGAAAAAGCCACAACGCCCTGGTTTCCACGTCGCCGCCACAAGTCAGGGCAAAGAGTGCGGGTAACAATGTGCCCAACGGCGAAGTGAAACTGTGAATCCGCTCACCGGGTTGATACACGAGACCGTGGCCGTTGGCGAGATTCAGACTCGCCCGGAACGTGATCAGATAATCTTCCCACGCGTGCCGGGTGTAGGCAGCGAATCCAAGGCAAATCATCACCGCCAGCCCCCCGACCAGCCACGGCAGTCGATTCGCAGAGGGAGCCATCCTCGTTACCTGAACAAATTATATTTGAGAATGGCGTAGATGGCGCGAAACCCGTCGCGCCAGCCGATCTTTTTTCCCTCGGCGTAGGTGCGGCCATAATAGGAGATGCCCACCTCGTAAACCCGGCAGCCCTTCAGCGCCGCGACCTTGGCGGTGATTTCCGGTTCAAAACCGAAACGATTCTCCTCGATCTTGATTTGTTGGAGAATTTCCCGCCGAAAAAGTTTATAGCAGGTCTCCATATCGGTGAGATTGATGCCGGTAAACATGTTGGAGAGAAGCGTCAGGAAGCGATTGCCCACCATGTGCCAGAAGTAGACGACGCGATGCGCTTCCGCGCCCATGAAGCGCGAGCCAAAAACCACGTCGGCTTTTCCATCGAGAATGGGTTTGAGCAGGCGCGGATACTCCTGCGGGTCGTATTCGAGGTCCGCATCCTGGATGATGACGGTTTCGCCGGTGGCGGCGG
>JBEHXD010000226.1:0-8137 GCA_048498875.1 Verrucomicrobiota bacterium | reverse complement strand
CCAGAACGAGTCCAAGAATCACGGCAACCAAGGGACTGGCCAGTTTTTTCATGGGGAAGTAACAGTGGATTCCGCCAGGCGGCGGGCGACGCGGAGACCGGCCTGCTCGTCGCTTTCAACCTGCGCCTCGCGGTCGACGGCCTGCCGATGCTTGGTCCGGGCTTTCTCTTCGAGTTTTTCGACCACTTTGACCGCCTTGTGCGCTTCGAGATATTTCTGCCGGGCGTCCTCCATCACCGTGCGCGCCTCGCGCACCAGTTGCTCGGTCTTCACCTCTTCATCGCACACCCGGCGATACGCGTCCCAGAAGGAAATCTCGTCCTTCGCCTTGAACGTGTCGCGCCGGCCGTCATGCATGACCGCCTCGAGGTCGTGACGCTCCGTGCGCTTGGCCGAGAGCCGGGATTCGGCCTCGACATAATTGTGAACGGCGGTGGCAAAAACCTCCCGGGTGCGCGCCTGCTGGTGTTCGCGCAAAATTGCCACTGGTCGCAGGGGAAAGCGGAACTTTTTCATACGGCAACGATTTGCTTAAGGTTGGCGAAGGTCTGCGCGCGGCCGGTGTGGTCGTGCACGGACTGACGGGTAAATTTCCCCAGCGGATCGTGGAGGGCGATCGCGTGGTCCAGGGCCGGGTTCGCACCTTTTTGGTAGGCTCCGATCGAGACGAGGTCCTCGTTCTTTCGGTAAAGCGCCAGATGTTCGCGTGCCCTGGCCGCCAGTGCGACCTCCTCGGGCGTGCAAATATCGCGCGTAAGACGACTGACACTTTCAAGGATGTCGATCGCCGGATAGTGGTTGAAATGAGCCAGATGACGGGAAAGCACCAAGTGGCCGTCGAGAATACCGCGCACGGCGTCCGCCACGGGTTCGTTCATGTCGTCGCCCTCGACCAGCACGGTATAGATCGCGGTGATCGCACCGCTCTCGCCCGCGCCGGAGCGCTCAAGCAAACGCGGCAGCATCGCGAATACCGACGGGGTGTAGCCGCGTGTCGCCGGCGGCTCGCCGATCGCGAGACCGATTTCGCGTTGGGCCATCGCAAAACGCGTGACCGAATCCATCAGCAACAAAACGTTTTTCCCCTGATTGCGCCACGACTCGGCGATTGAGGTGGCGGTGAAGGCCGCGCGCAGGCGCAGCGGCGCCGGTTGATCGGAGGTGGCAACCACCACGATCGCGCGCTTCAGACCCTCGGGGCCCAAATCTTTTTCGAGGAACTCGCGCACTTCACGACCGCGTTCACCGACCAGCGCGACCACGACGACGTCGGCCTGCGTGCCGCGGGCGATCATGCCCAGCAAAGTGGACTTACCGACACCGGAACCGGCGAACAGGCCGAGACGTTGGCCGCGTCCGATCGGGACAAAGGCATCGATGGCTCGAACTCCCGTCGGAAACGGCGTGGTGATGCGCTGACGGCGCAGCGGATGCGGCGGCGTACCCGTGCTGCCGTCGCTCTGCTCAACCGACAAAAGGCCCAAACCGTCGAATGGACGACCGAGCGCATCGAGGACGCGTCCGAGCATTTCGGGTCCAGGACGGGGAAGCGGCGGACGCTCCATTGCGGCAACTTCGCAGCCCACGTGAAGACCGGCGGTTTCTCCGAGCGGCATCAGCAAGACGCGATGTTCGCGAAATCCGACCACTTCCGCCTGCACTGAAAAGTTTTCCCGGGGTGAACGCAGCAAGCACAACTCGCCCAGCCCGACATTCGGGCCATCGGACTCAATAATCAGCCCGGTGACCGCGGTCACCGTGCCCAACCGTTGCACGGTGGGAAGATGCCGCACCTGCGTGCGGATGGCATCGACCAACGGTGAAACGGAAACGTTCATGCGGCGGACATCGCGCGGGAAAGCGCGTCAAGTTTGGTTTGCTGGCGGCCGTCGGTGAGACCGAACCGGCTGCGCACCTGGCAATCACCCGGTGTAAAGGTGCTGTCCGGTTTCACCTGCAGGCCGGGATAACGCTCCAGCCAGCCGGGATTCAGGCGGTGAAAAAGTTCGGCATCGCGCGGGCAAAGGATCAGTTCGAGGTTTTCCCGCTCGGGAAAGAGCTGGTCGAGGGCGTCGCGACAAAGACGCTCCACGATTTCCGCGGGCGGCTCGTAGCCGGCAAGGAGATGTTTCGCGATGTCGATCGCCAGCGCGGGGAGCGCATCGTGCAGCTGCTTGAGCAGGCTGGCCTCCAAATGGGAAAGCTGCGGCAAAACCCCGCTGCTGAGGTGGGCGACTTCCGCGCGCAGGTCCACCATCTGCTGGTCGGCGAGTGATCGCGCGGCATCCACGCCGCGGCGATAGCTCGTCTCGCCGTGCGCATTGTACTCGGCTTCCGTATACAGGCGGCCGGCGCGTCCGGGAGTGACGGTGCCAATGAGGGGGCGATCGAAGGGGATGAGTTTGCTGTGAACCATGGGGATCAGGCCACGAGGCTTTCGGCGCCGTCGGAATCGAGGGTGATGGCGCCTTCCTCCTCGAGACGGCGGACGACCTGGATGATGGCATCCTGGCCGGTCTCGACGTCCTTGAGGCGAACCGGCCCGAGCAAGTCGATTTCCTCCTTGAGGCTTTCGGCGGCGCGCTTGGAAATGGAGGCGTAGATCTTGTCGCGCAGCGTTTCGCTGGCGGACTTCATCGACACGGCAAGATTGGCGGAATCCACTTCGCGCAACACGCGTTGCAGATCGGCCGGTTGCAGGCGGTTGAGGTCCTCGAAGCTGAACATCTTCTTGCGAATCGCCGCGCCGAGCTGGGCGTTGCGCTCCTCGAGCCGCGTGAGCAGCGTTTTCGACATGTCCTTGTCGAGTTCGTTGAGCAAATCGGCGACGGCACGCACGCCACCGCTCCGGTGAAACGCCGGACGAACCTTCGTATCAAAGTGTTTGCCGAGTGAGCGGACAATCTTCGAGACGAGATCGAGCGAGGTCGATTCAATCGTACCGAGACGCTCCACCACTTCCTCGCGCAATTCGGGACTGAGCATCGTGAAAACGGCCGTGGCCTTTTCCGTGTCGAGATAGGAAAGTAAAAACGAAATGGTCTGCGGCTGCTCGGACTTGATGAGGTTGTAGATCTGACGACCTTCCATTTCGGAAATATCCTTGATCACCTCGACCGAGGTACCGACCGGGCCGACGCGGCCGATGATCGCGGAGGCTTTGTAGTCGCCCTTGGCGATTTCCAGCGTGCGCTGAGCGTACGGCAGACCGCCCAGGGCGGAATTCACGCTTTGTGCCACAATGCTGCCGAATTCCTCCACCGCCTGCTTCTGCACCGCTTCCGGAATCATGGGGAAGGTCGACATCTCACGACAGAGCAGCTCGATCGTCGCATCATCGAGGTGCTTTAACACCTCGGCCGCGGCATCGGGACCGACCACGATGAGAAAAATGGCCAGTTTCTGCTGGCGGGAAAGCTTGGAGTAATCGATGTCAGCCATGGAAGACCTCAGTTCTTGTTGGCCGGGGTGGCGACCCAGTCACGCAGGGCGGCGCCGATGTTCGCGGGCTTGTGACGAATCAGCTGATTCAGCATTTCCGGCGTGATGCCCGTGCCATTTTGCAGCGTGCGGTTCATGGAATCAGGCGGCATCGAGAGGACTTCGACCGGTACGGGCTCGGGCTTCTGCTTCGCCATCATCTTCAGGAAAATTCCGAGAACCGCGAGGGCCGCGACCACCGCGCCCCAGTGACTGGCGGCTTCCACCCAGCCCATCAGGCGGTTTTCCGAGCGAATCGCCTCGATCTGGGCGGGCAAATGCTCGACGGCTTGGAAAGGAACCTCCTGCAGGGAAACGAGCGAGTCGAGCGACTGGCCGGGAGCCGGTTTCAATCCGAGGGCGTTGATCACGATCTGACGGAGGGAATTCAATTCCTCCGGCGTGCGCTTGACCGCAGCCGGTTCGGCAACAGGAGCGCCAGGCGCGGCGGGAGTGGCGGCGGCAACCGGAGGACGCTGGGCGATGAACACTGCGGCGCTGAGATTTTTCACCGTGCCGGGATTGCGCGTGGTATTGGTGGTCACGCGGTTGATTTCGTAAGTCGTCGTGCGGTTTTTCCGATTCTGCTCCGTCAGCGAAGTCGGCTTGGGGCCGGCATCGGGAGCCGTTTTGTCGGGATTGTTAGCGCTCACGCCCACGGCCCCGCCGTTGGCGCGTTGCTCGGAGGCGTTGGTGATGTCCTCGGTGATGGTTTGCGAGCGAACCACCTGCCCTTCCGGATCGTATTTCTCCTGGGTCGAGGTCGTCGCCTCCGTGTCGATCTCGGCGGAGACGCGGACGACGGCGTTGCCGGGTCCGATCACTTGCGCGAGCATCGTTTCCACTTTTTTGGAAAGGTAGTCCTCCACCTGCTGGCGGTATTTCATCTGGCTCGACGCGGTGCCGAGCGCGGGATCCTGTTTCAACTCGTCGGACAGCACATGGCCGCGATTGTCGATCACCGCCACCGCATCGGGCACGAGGCCCTGCACGGCGTTGGCCACGAGATTGCGGATCGCGTTCACCTGTTCAACTTCGAGGCGGGTGCCGCCGACATCGACGAAAACCGACGCGGAAGGTTTTACGCCCTGTTCGGTGAGCAACAGTCGATTTTCCGGCTGCACGATCATCACCCGGGCCGCGCGCACGCCTTGCAACTGGGCGATGGTGCGGGCGAGTTCGCCCTGGATGGCGCGCAGGTAGTTCGTGCGCTGCACAAAATCCGAAAGACCAAACTGACCCTTGTCGAAAATTTCGAAACCCACGCCGTCGCCGCTGGGAAGACCCTTGGAGGCGAGATCCATGCGCAGCTTGTAGACCTGGTCGCTGGGCACCATGACCGCCGTGCCACCCGCGGTGACCTGATGCTGGACGTTGAGCGACTGGAGATGGCTGATGACCGCCGCGGCGTCTTTTTCGCTCATGCGCGCATAGAGCAGCTGCATGTCGGGACGACGGGACCAGAGGACCACGGCAATCAGCCCGCCGATGACGGCGAGGGCCGCAACGCCGAGCGAAACGCGCTGGTTGAGACCGAGCTCCTTCCAAAGGGCGACGAGGGATTTGGCAAAATTGTTCATTTAGAAAGTCAGAAAAAGGTTCACGCCTGCATCCGCATCAGCTCCTGGTAGGATTCGATGAGCTTGTTGCGGACTTCGACCATGAGGGAAAACGAGACGCCCGCCTCCTGCATCGCGATCACGCTCTGGTGCAACTGGTCGGAATCACCGAGCAGGACTTTCTGGGTCAGTGCGTTGGCATTGGCGGCCTTCGCATCAACCGACGAAACCAGACCGTCGAGCATCTTGCCGAAGCCTTCCGTCGGTGTGGCCGTGGCACCACCGAGGTGAATCGCCGGCAGTTTCGGCAACGGCGCGTCGATCTTCGTGAGCGGTGAAGCACCGGTGAATTGAGAGGAAATGGGGCCGACGGGAGACATGGGATAAAATCAGCGGGGGAAAATTACTTTCCGATTTCCAAGGTACGCATCGCCATCTGGCGGGCGTTTTTCACCACGGAAAGATTGGCTTCGTAAGTGCGGGACGCGGTGATCAGGTCCACCATTTCCTGGGAGATATTCACGTTTGGCATCGTCACCATGCCGTCCGGCGTCGCGTCGGGATGTTGGGGATTGTAAACCTGCTGGCCGGGAGTGTGATCGGTCGTCACCTGGGCCACGCGCACGCTCTGGAGCGCCGCTCCGCCCACGCCCTGGCTGCGCAGCAATTCGGTTTCGAAGGAAACGACCTGGCGTTCGTAAGGTTTGCCGGACGCCGTGCGGGTCGTCTGTGCGTTCGCGATATTCTGGGCCACCACGTCGAGCCGCGTCTTTTGCGCCGTCAGCGCGCTCGCGGTCACATCAATTCCGGAAATAAGATTCATGAGGCTCGGGAGTTAAAGGTCAGATCGAGGAACGGCCGGTGATGGCCATCTTCAGCTGCTTGATGTTCTGCGTGATCACTTCCGTGAGATATTCGTGTTCGACGGAATTTTTGTTCATCGCCAGCAGTTCGTGTTCGATGTCCACCGAGTTGCCGTCCGGGCGGACCGAGCGGGCATTCGGGTCATCCGCCAGATGCGGGCTCAGCTTGTCGGCGCCGGAAGCGAGGTCGCCGGTATTGAGTTGGGCGCGCAGCTGCTGCGCAAAATCCGGGGCAACGTCGATCCGGTGGTATCCGGGGGTCTCCGCGTTCGCGATGTTGGAAGCAATGGCCTGGTGGCGAACGACCGACGCATCCAGCAGTTTTCTGGCGAGCACGTAGTTGTCGGATTGGAAAATGGGGTCGACCATGTCCCTCCTTAACGCAACCGGCATGCCATGAAACCCTCCGGCACCGGAACCCACTTTTTACCAGTGAGATAAAACTTTCTGAAGCCCGCTTTCGCTTTGGTTTTAAGTTTTACAATTTTCCCGTCGGTCAGTCCGGGCAATTTTTGCCGCGCAGCACGACACTTTTATCATAACCGCTACATTTGGGCGGGATTGCGCCGATAAAAGGCACACATCCCATGAGGGAAACCGAATTCGAATTCATCCGCGGCCTTGTTTATGAACATAGCCGTATCAACCTTGGTGCCGACAAGCGTGAGCTGGTCTCAGCTCGCCTTGGCAAGCGGCTGCGTGCCACGAATCTTTCGACCGTCACGGATTATTGCCAGCTGCTCAAAAGTGAATCCGATGGCGACGAACTGGCCCATCTGATCGACGCCATCTCGACCAACCACACCTTCTTCTTCCGCGAGATCGCCCACTTCGATTTTCTCAGCAAGACCGCCGTCCCGGAAATGAAGGTGCGGGCCAAGCACGAACACTGGTCCCATTTCCGCGTCTGGAGCGCGGCGTGCTCTTCCGGTGAAGAGCCCTACTCCGTCGCCATGCTGCTCGACGAAACTCTGGGCGACGCCTGGCGCTGGCATATTGAGTGCACCGACATCTCCAACCGCATCCTGGACCGGGCGCAGGCGGGAATCTATCGCGAGGAGACGGTCGGCAAACTCGATCCCGTCCGCATCCGGAAGTATTTTCAAAAAGGCCACGGACCGCAGCAGGGAAATTACCGCATCAAGCCGCGACTGCAGGCCAACATCGATTTTCAACGACTCAACCTGCTTGAGGGCGCCTTTCCCTTCGACCAGCTCTTCCACGTGATTTTCTGCCGCAATGTGATGATTTATTTCGATCGCGCGACGCAGGAGGAATTGATCCAGAAGCTCACCCGTCAGGTCGTGCCGGGCGGCTATATTTTTGTGGGTCACTCCGAAAGCCTCACCGGCATCCGCCACTCCCTGCAGATGGTCCGCCCGGCAATCTATCGCCGGGCCCTCAATTCCTAACCGCCATGTCACTTCGAAAAATCCGCGTTCTCATCATTGATGACTCCGCCGTCGTTCGAAAGATGGCGGCCGATGCCTTGAGCGCCGATCCGGCGATCGAAGTGGTGGGAACCGCGGTCGATCCCTACGCCGCGCGCGACAAGATCAAGGAGCTGAATCCCGACGTCATCACGCTCGACATTGAAATGCCGCGCATGGACGGTCTCACCTTTCTGGAAATCCTGATGCAGCGCCGTCCGGTGCCGGTGATCGTGATGAGCTCCCTGTCACAACGCGGTTCGGAGCACGCGTTGGAAGCACTCCGTTTGGGTGCCTTCGACGTGATCGGCAAACCCGGCGGCTCCTACTCCTTCGGCGATCTTGGCCCCGAACTGATCACAAAGATCAAGGCGGCCGGCAGCACCATTCTTCGCGCCCTGCCGCCTCCGGTCAAACTTACGCCGATTACGCGCAAGCCCGTGCTGACCGCGAGCGCCCACGCGCGCACCTTTGATCCACGCTCGATCATCCTGCTTGGAGCCTCGACCGGTGGCACCGAGGCTTTGCGCGAAGTAATCACGAAACTACCCGCCAACCTTCCGGGCATCGCCATCGTGCAACACATCCCGGCGATGTTTTCCCGGGCCTTTGCCGATCGCCTCCACAGCCTGAGCGCGCTCGATGTGCGCGAAGCCGTCGATGGGGAAAAACTTCTGCCCGGGACTGCCCTGGTGGCGCCGGGTAAATTCCATCTCCTGCTCCAGTGGCAGGTGGACCACTATCGTGTGCGTGTCGCCAACGGCCCGCAGATCTGGCACCAGCGCCCGGCGGTGGACATGCTTTT
>JBEHXD010000225.1:0-8139 GCA_048498875.1 Verrucomicrobiota bacterium | reverse complement strand
GGAATGCGTCGCTCGAGAGCGAGGGAAATCACCCAGCAAGCCGCGGCGGCTCCCACCACGCTGGTGAGCAGCCATCCGCCGGATGCGCGCGTTGATCCGAAGTTCAGCGGTCCGATGACGAGTGCGCTGGCCAGCAAGCCACCGGATAAACGCCGATATGGAACAGAAGAGGTCACCTGAAACGGAGAAAAGAGCCGGTCATGTCACCGGCTCAGGCGTCGGCACTGCGCTTCGCGTACGTTTTGTAGTACTTCGCTGATTTTCCGCCGTAATTGTAGTAACCGTGCTCGGTGCTGGCGGGCATCAGGTTCAGGATGACGCCCAGGCAGTGAACGCCGCTGCTCGCGAGGTGGGAGAGCGCACGCTTGACCGTGTTGAGCCGCACGCTGCTGAAAAGGCAGACATAGATCAGCTCGTGGCAGCTGCGGGCCAGCAGCAGCGCATCCGGGAAGATGGTGGCGGGCGGCGTATCGAAAATCACCAGGTCATAGGCCGCGAGCAATTGCTTCTGGATGCCGGCGTGGGCGAGCTGTTCGAGCATCTGCGTGCAGTTCGACGGCACCGCACCGGCGGGAAGCAGATCGAGGCGCGGCGCGAGATTGACGATCGCCGGCGGCAGGGCCGGGCGTTCATTGGCCGGTTGCTGAAGCCACTGGATCCAGCCCACTTTTCCCTCGGTCTCGAAATATTCGTGCAGCGCGGGACGGCGAAGATCGCAGTCCACGAGCAGCGTGCGGCGTCCGTGGGACGAAAACACCGAGGCGAGATTGCACGCGATGAGACTCTTGCCCTCGTTGGGCACGCTGCTCGTGACGAGCAGGGACTTCGGGTAGGCGAGGGTGGAGGCGATTTCAATCTCGCTGTAGAGACCGCGGTAGGACTCGGTCAGCTGGCCGTCCTTGTCATGCAGGAAGGCCTGGGCGCGCTTGGCGGCGCTGGGCTGTTTGATGCGTTGCAGCACGCCGAGCAATTTTTGTCCGAGGACCGTCTCCACCTGGCCGGTGGTCTTGATGCGCGTATCGAACAGACCGATACCGATCGGGAGGACAATCAGACAGAACAGTCCGGCGGCGGACGCGATGATGATTGTCATCCCCATCGGGTTGTCCGTCGGGGTCGAGGGCACCCAGGCGGCGTCGAAGACGCGGATGTTGATGTTGTCGAGCTGGCCGCTGATGGAGGTTTCGTTCAGGCGTTCGGTCAGGCGGGCATAGGTGGCGCGTTTGGCCATCACATCCTGTTCGAGAAAGCCGTAGTCGACCGACACCTTGTCGAGGTCACGGGCCTTGGCTTCGGCCGTCGCCAGTTCGGCGCGCAACTGCTTTTCGTACTGCACCGCGACGTCGTGGCGGGTGCGGAATTCGGCAACGGCCTTGGCGACACCGAGGTCCATTTGCTTCTGCGCCTCGCTGGTTTGCAGCTCATTTTCAATCATGCGGGGATGACGGCGGAGGTAGCGTTCCTCGAGGAGCAGGCGCTGGCCGCGGAGTGTGTCGAGGGCGTTCTTGGATTGGGCGACCTGCGGCGCACCCAGGATTTGCGGCAATTCAATGAGGGGGCGGTTGGCGGCCTGAAAGCGGGCGACGCTGTCCAGCAATCCCTGCAGCTCGATTTCCTCCATTTCCACCTTCACCAGCGTGCCGCCGATCGAACCCACTTTCTGGATGACGACGTTTTTGGTTTCGCCCAGTGAGGCGAGATTGTTTTTGGCGCGGTAGTTTTGCAGGGCGGTTTCGGCATCCTGCACCTGGTGGCGCATGTCCTCGGCCTGATTGCGGAGGAAAACGATGGCGGAATTTGTGCCGTTGTTGGCGCGGTCCTGGTTGTATTCGATATATTTCCGGGCAATCCGGTTGGCGATGAGCGCGGCGTTCTCCGGATCGCGATTGGTGACCGAAATACCGATGATGTTAACGCCCTTGCGGACAAACACGCTGTAGTTGGGACGGATCACCGATCCGAGGCTCGGAGGAGCCTCGTCCGGTTTCGCCGAATTCAAATAGGGCCCCACAATGCGTTTGGCTTCCTCCGGCGTGAAGGAAACCATGAGATATTCGAAGAACGCCTTGCTCTTCAGCTGCTCAATGTGCGTGAGCAGCGCGCCGGCGTTTTGGAGGCTGGTATCGACGACCTCCGCGATGTTGAGCACGCGGTCCTTCTTTTCGTAGAAGAGCAGGGAGACTTCGGTGCGGTACACCGAGCCGTCATCCGGCATGAAATAAACGATGAGTCCGGCCGCGAGCGCGCCGATCAAAAAACCGATGATCCAGCGCTCTTTGAACATGCGCCAGATATCGGCGGGTGTGATGCGAAAGGCTTCCGTTTTTGGAGCCTGAATGACTGGCATGGGCGGTTTAGTCGACATGGCGGAATGGGAGGCGATGGGGCCTTCGCCGACGCTTGAGTTGAGTGGTTAAAAGAGGCGTTCAGGAACGTAGATGCGGTCCCCGGGATAAATCATGTACACTTCGTCGTTTTCCTTTTTGCGGGAACGACCGAACATCATGCGATCGACATTGATCACGACGGTTTCCTCCTTGCCGCTCGGCTGGCGGCGGGTGACGGCCACCGAGTCGCCCTTGGCGACGGGCGTGAAGCCGCCCTGGCGCGCGATCACATCGCGGATGTCCAGGCTGACCGTATCCGGCGGGAATTGGAAGGTGCCTGGGGAACGGACTGCTCCCAGCAACGTCACCTCGCGCGGAGCGTAGGCGACCATCGTAAGGGTCGCTTGCGGGGCCTTGAGGATTTCTTCCTTCTTGTAAGTGGACTCGATCAGTTTTTCCGCCTCGCGCACGGTGCGGCCTGCAACTGAAACCTCACCGATCAGGGGCAGGCGCACGAGGCCGTTCCGATCGATCATTTGCTGCGCGCTCAGATCGCCTTCACCGAAAACCGTGACTGCGACCCGGTCGCCCAGATTGAGACGATACGTCGGATCCGTCGGCAGGGCGCCGGCGGGGGCGAGGTTGGCGGGCGGGTTGGCCGGGCCGGCATCGCGCGCGGGTTCATTTTGGGCCAGCAGCAAAGGTCCGGCGAGCGCCAGACCGAGAACAAGCAGTGGATTAAAACGCATAATTGACGGTTCCGGAGACGATGTGGCGGGTGTAATTGGCCACCGCGGCATTCGAGTCGGATTTGAGATAGCGATAGGTGAGACCGGAAGACCAGGTGCGGTTGATGCGGTAAGTCGCGCCGGCGCGCGCCTCGTAGCGATCATCCTTGCGGTCCAGATTGACGAAATCGGCGTTCGTATAGCTCAGGCTGAAATCCGCATCGACAAAGGCGCCGATGGCCTGGCGCAGCGTGAGCCCCGTGCTTTCGTTGATCACCGTGTTGTCGGTGATGCTCAGATCCTGGGAGCGGCTGGCAAAAAGTCCGACCGTGGTGTGCTCGCGGGCGGCCCACGAAAGATTGAGCTGACCCACGAGCCGTTCGTTGTTGCGGTCATTTAAACCTGGGGTTTCGGCCTTTTCGTAACCGATGCGAAATGTCCCGGTGGTCTTGGGAAAATATTGATGCGGAAGAAAGGGGCCGTCCAGATTCAGGCCGAAGAAGGATCCACTGGAGCTGGTCAGTCCCATCAACGCTTCCTGCTGGCCGCGATCCAGCCAGCGGTATCCATAGGTTATGCCCCCGCGAAGTTGATCGTAGAGCTGTTTTGAGAGCGTGGTGGATACGGTGTCGCCCTTCTGGTCGATCGCATCGACCGTCGATCCGTTCTGGGTCGACGTGCTTTCCTGGTGGGAGTAGGTGAAATTCAGTTCCGATCCGCTGGAGAGCCCGAGATAAGTGTATCCGACGTGGGCGTTCGAATTTTTCTGATCGCTGCCCAGATTGCGGTCGCTGTCGTGATAGGAGAGACCGGCACTGAGCAGATTGCGCTCGGCCATCAATACTTCGCCCGAGATATTGGCCGAAAAAGTTTTGGTCCGCACCAGGTCGTTGATGTCGAGATCGGCCTCGGTGAGTTCGAAGTAGCGCAGGCCGAGTGTGGCCCCGGTGGTGTGTCCGTCCGCTCGTTTCATTGTCCAGTCGAAACGCAGGTCCGCGTCTTCGGAATTGGATGTGGTGGTGTCGAGGTAACGCTTGATGCGTACGCCGGCGGAAGCTTCGGTCAGGAACCGGGCTCCGGGCCGGCGATAACGGAGCGTCGGCTGGAAACTCAGGTAGTAATCCTCGATATTATTGACGGATGCGCGAAGGTTTGAGTCGTAGACCCCCGTGAGCGAGGTGTCCAACTGGAGCGCGCCATCGCCGACTTGAATTTCCGCCAGGCAGGTGCCGGTGAGCAGGAGCGATAAACCCGACACGGTAATGAATGCTTTTTTCATGAAGGAAACCTGACTGGAAAAGAAGGCCCGGTGGATGATATGCGATGCGAGAGCCGAAGTGCCTTCCTGCCATGCTACCGCACTTGCCCGGAACGAATGGAACCGGGCTTGCCGACGTTAGGTCGACCGATGCTGTCAGCGTCGGTTCCCTGCTGGATCGTCGATCGCACGCAGACTGGCGGGAAGATTTCCCCGCGAGCCGTCGGTGCCGGCAAGCTGGCTGCCGGGCATGCTGACCTGAATTTCCTGACCCAGTAAATTGAGCAAAACGGAAATGCGGGTGGAACTGGTGCTGCATTGCAGCACGCGTCCCTCGCTTCCCTGAAAACATCCGGCGATAATGCGGACCCACGCGCCTTCCTCGAAGAGGGGCACTCCTGGTGCCGAGGCCTCGCGGTTCACTTCCGCACTCAGCTGGTCGATCACGTGATCAGCCACGGCCGGGGGATTTCCGCCGAATGAAACCACTCCGAGAACGCCCGGAGTGCTCGCGACGTAGCGGGCATCCATGGGATAGTTGAATCGCGCAAAAACGTATCCGGGAAACAGCGCTTCGGTCGTAAACCGTGGCTCGGGATGCGGCGACTTTTTTTGCACCCGGATGCGTGGGGAAAAAACGGAGAGACCGGTGCGTTGCGTCAGGTTCAGCGCGGCGATGTGCTCGCGGCGGGCCATCACGCGGATGCAGTACCACGATTTCACCGCGTCCACGAGGGAGCCCGGGGCGGCGGGAAAAGGCGATATGGCGATGGCCGGATTCATGCGCGTTGGTTGATGCACAGATTGAGTTCTGTTGCCACCGGCCGGCGCAAGCCCGTTCAGGGAACACGACTGACAATCAGGTTTCCCCTGATGCGGTTCGTCGGACGCGGCCTGAGCGGATTTCGGGTGTTGTCCTGACCTTTTCGGCAGGGGTGTCCCGATTACGTTTTTTTACCAAAAAGCCTATTCTGTGCGCGTTACCCCGCCAACACATCAAACGCCATGCTTAAGCACAGACAAGACGGTTTAGTTTTTTTGCACGGTCTCTTTTTGGACGTGGCCATCCTCGTATTGTTCATGATCCAGGTGGGAGTCGTCAGGGAGACCGGATGGATTCAATTCAACGTGGGAGTTAACTGGTCGGTTTACTTCATGGGCGTGGTGGTCGCCATGGTTTGGAATCACCATGCCTTGCGCGGCGTCGCTGCGCGGCTCGGCACCCTGACTTTCATCGAAGCATTTCACGTGACGCGGCAACAGATGTTTCGCCTGCTCGCTGTGCTCTGCGCGGTCGGTTTTGCGACCCGTGACGTGGAGGTGTCCCGCGAATTTGTCGCCTGGTTCGTCATCATTTCCGGGGTGATTCTCATGCTGGGGAACTGGCTGGTGCCCCGCTGGCTGGCGTCGTTTCTATTCCGGACCCTCAATTTTCGCACGGTGGTGCTCGCCTCCATGGCGGATGCGCAGCGCCTGCAGGGCTGGCTGGAAAATCGCGCCTATCTCGGCCAGCAGGTCATCGGGTGCATCACGCCTTCGATGCGAAATGGAGACGCGGGTTCTTCTTCGGGCTCACCGCTCGGTTCGGTTGCGCAATTGCGCCAGATCATGGCTGATCAGCAGGTCAACCAGCTCATCATAAACCGTCGTGAATTCAGCGACGAGGAAGTCCGTGTGGTGCTGGATGAAGCGGAACGCGCGGGCTGCCGGGTGCGTTACTTTGTGGATCTGCAGTCGACCTTCGGCGAGGAGATGTCCGCCGTGGAATGCAACGACCAGTTTGCCTTCGCCGCGCATGCCGCCGAACCGCTGGACAATCCGATCAACTGCCTGCTCAAGCGCACGCTCGATCTGGCGGTGGCGATCCCCGTCGTGTTGTTCGTGCTGCCGCCCCTGACCGTGATCGTGGCCCTGGCGCAACGCCTGCAATCGCGCGGACCGGTGTTTCACCGGCAGGAGCGCTCGGGTTTAAACCGCCAGCGTTTCCATATCTTCAAATACCGGACCATGCACGTGGGCTCGGAACATCAGCGCGGTACGCAGGCCACGCGGAACGATCACCGGGTTTACGCCTTTGGACGTTTCCTGCGGAAAACGAGCCTCGATGAGTTTCCCCAGTTCCTCAACGTGCTGTTGGGTGAAATGAGCGTGAGCGGACCGCGTCCGCACCTGCTGGAGCATGACCAGAAATTCGCGCAAATGGTCGGCTCCTACTACATGCGGCACTTCGTCAAACCCGGAATCACCGGTCTGGCGCAAAGCGAAGGTTTCCGCGGCGAAGTCGCGGGACAACCTGAATTGCTGCAACAGCGCATCGACCACGATCTGCGTTATGTGAACATGTGGTCGCTGCAGCTTGACCTTCGCATCATCGCGGCGACCGCCCGGCAGGTGGTTCGTCCTCCCCGCGCCGCTTATTGAGCGGAACGGGGGAACGGCAGTCGCATTTCAAACACTATCTATCGATGAAAATTTGTTGCGTAGGAGCAGGGTATGTGGGCGGTCCGACGATGGCGGTGATCGCGCAAAAAGCACCGGACATCAAAGTCACGGTGGTCGACATGAATGAATCGCGCATTGCCGCGTGGAATTCCGATCGGCTGCCGATTTACGAGCCCGGACTGACCGAGGTGGTTCGCGAGGCCCGGGGGCGGAATCTTTTCTTCACAACGCAGGTGAGGGAATCGGTCGCCGAGGCGGACGTGGTCTTTGTCTCCGTCAACACACCCACCAAATCGAGCGGCATTGGTGCCGGTTGCGCCGCGGACCTGCGCTACATTGAAGGGGTGGCGCGCATGATCGCCGAAGTCACCACGACGCCAAAAATTATCGTGGAAAAGTCCACGATTCCCGTGCGCACGGCGGAGGCGATCCAGCAGATTCTTGCGGCCAACTGCCCCAAGGCGCGTTGCCAGGTGCTTTCCAATCCTGAATTTCTCGCCGAGGGTACGGCGGTCAAGGACCTGTTCAATCCGGACCGCGTGCTGATCGGTGGAGAGCGCTCTCCCGAAGGGGATCTGGCCGTGGCGACCCTGGCCGGCATCTATGCACGCTGGGTTCCGCGGACAAAAATTCTTACCACGAATCTCTGGTCCTCGGAACTCTCCAAACTCGTGGCCAATGCGTTTCTGGCGCAGCGCATCAGTTCGATCAATGCGATCTCGGCCCTTTGCGAGGCGACAGGCGCGGATGTCGACGAGGTGGCTCATGCGATCGGACACGATTCCCGCATCGGGCCGAAATTCCTCAAGGCGTCCATCGGCTTTGGCGGCTCCTGCTTCCAAAAGGATGTGCTTAACCTCGTGTATCTGTGCCAGCATTTCCATCTGCCGGAAGTGGCGGCGTACTGGCAGCAGGTCATCAAGATCAACGACTGGCAGCGCCGCCGGTTCGCGGAGCGCATTGTGCACGCACTTTTCAACACCGTCGCAGAGAAGCGCATCGCAGTGCTCGGGTTTGCCTTCAAGAAGGACACCAATGACACGCGGGAATCGTCAGCGATCAGCGTGGTCCGGGATTTGCTCGCCGAGCAGGCGAGGGTGGTGGTCTACGATCCCCAGGTTCCGGCGAAAGAAATAAAGGAGGCCCTGTTCGGCCACGGCCCGGAAAATCCCCGTCTGACGATTGCGCGGAGCGCAGCGGAAGCGGCGGAAGGAGCCCATGCAGTGGCTATTCTTACGGAGTGGGATGAGTTCAAGCATCTGGATTACCGGGCAATTTTCACCCGGATGGTGAAACCGGCGTTTGTTTTCGACGGCCGGAACATCCTGGACCTTACCGCCCTTCGTGAAATCGGCTTGCACGCCCAAGGGATCGGTAAAAGTCA
>JBEHXD010000224.1:0-8187 GCA_048498875.1 Verrucomicrobiota bacterium | reverse complement strand
GTCGGCCTCGAGTTCCTGCTGGCGCGAGAAGGCGGCAAGCGTCCGCTGGCTCGAGGCAAGCGCGAGCTGCGCCGCGTTGTCGTCCTGGAGAACGTCGGTGACGACCTTGCTAACCAGCTCGGCATTGCGCGCGAGGATCCACCGTCCCGTGTATGACTTCCAAGACTGCACAATCCGGCCGAGTGAATCTTTCGGATCGATCAAGACATGGACGTGATTTGGCATGACGCACCAGGCGATCAAGCGATAGCGTGAGCCGTCGAATTTGCGCAACGTCTCGACTATAAGCGCGGCGACCGCCGGATGCCGCAGTGCACAGCATCCGTAACCGTGATCAAGCCAAGTTTCGATGCTCTTGCGTAGTTCCTGCTCGTGGGCGGCCTTCGGTGTCAGGCGAAGTTGTTCTTCGAGACTGTCGACTGTTGCTCGCGGAAGGGAATCGGCGAGGCGGAAAGTGATGGATTGGAGACGATGAAGCTCGTCGTGGTGAGGGAGGTAGCCCCGGGAATAGCTTCCAAGTGGAGTCGGTTGCTTTTCGGAGCCGAGCTGGGGCTCGGCGGTCCCGGGGCTGGAAGAATCCATAGGATTAGTCGGTCGCCGACTTCATCCACGGGAGCATATTTAAATCCACATTGCCGCCGGTGAGGATCAGGCCGATGCGTTTGCCGGCGGCGGCGATTTTTCCCTCCCGGATGGCTGCGAAGGGCACGGCGGCGGAGGGCTCGATCACGATGCGTAACGTTTCCCAGAGTTCCCGCATGGCGGCGACGATACCTTCCTCGGAAACGGTGACGATATCGTCGACGGATTGCTGGATGAGCGGGAAGATTTTCTCGCCGGTGCAATTGGTGCGCAGGCCGTCGGCGATCGTGGCGGGAGTGGGAATGGAAATGCGTTTTCCCGCGCGGAACGACTGCGCGACATCGTTGGCGAGTTCGGGCTCCACGCCGACAGCCCGGATGCCGGGGCGCAGCGCTTTGGCTGCAACGGCGGAACCGGAGAGCAATCCTCCACCGCCCACCGGGCACAGAATGAAATCGAGGTCTGCGGCGTCTTCCAGCAACTCGATCGCGGCCGTACCTTGTCCGGCGGCGACCCGGAGATCGTCGAACGGGTGGACGAGGGTGGCGCCTGTTTGGGCGGCGACGCGGGCGCAGGCGGCTTCGCGGGCGGCGAGGTTGGCTTCGCAAAAAGTGATCCAGCCGCCGTAATTGCCCACGTTCTGAATTTTCGATTGGGGCGCATTGGCCGGCATCACGATGTGCGCGGTGATGCCGCGGAGTTGCGCCGCCCGGGAAAGAGCGGCGGCGTGATTGCCGGAGGAGTGCGTGACCACGCCATTGGCCGCCTCGGCGTCGGTGAGAGAAAAAACGGCATTGCAGGCGCCGCGCGATTTGAAGGCACCGGCGGCCTGCAGATTCTCGCACTTGAAGAAAAGACGGGCACCCCATTTTTCGTCGAGCGCGTCACTGGTCAGAACCGGTGTGCGCTTGATGAACGGCCGGATGCGTTCGTGGGCTTCGCGAATGGTGGAGAGATCAAAAGACATCAATAAGGGGAGTCAGATCGGAGAACTCCAGAAGTGCCCGCGAAACACGCGAATGACACGAAATAAATGCAGAAAATCGCCTCTTCGTTTCGTCGGGTTAAAAATTAAATTGCAGAAGCAGAATGGGTCTCATGAAGGGTGCAAAGGTAACGAAGGCCAGCCCTCAGTCCTTTGTTTCCTTTGCACCCTTCGCGAGACAATCACTCCGGGTCGATTGATCGGATTTGATTTCGAATCTGTCGGGAGTAGGCTCGCCTGATGAGCGTCAAAAAACTTCTCCACACCCGCATGCGGGTAAATGACATCGAACGCACCGTGAAATTTTACGAGCAGGCCCTGGGCCTCACGGTGTCCCGCCGTCACACCTCGCCCCGCGGTGCGCAACTGGTGTTTCTGGCGACGCCCAATAGCGATGAGGAGATTGAGTTGTGCCAGTTGCCCAATTCACCGTCGGTACAGGTGCAGCCCGATTTGATGCATCTCGCCTTTGAGGTCGACGACCTGACGGCGTTTGCCGCGGCCCTTGAAAAGAAGGGCTTTAAGCTGAGTGATGGTCCGACCAAAAGCGGCAGCGGCATGATTGCGTTTATCGACGCGCCTGAAGGCTACGAGGTGGAGTTGATTCAGAAAGGGAAGTGAGCGTCGTGCGGAGGTTTGGTTCGGTAGGGCGCTTTATCCCTAAAGCGCCGTCAGGATGCACGACATTCACTCGGGTGCGATAGTCCTGAGGCGGCGGATTAAGGATAATCCGCCCTACCATTTCGGAAAAATTCATCGATAAAACCGGATCAGCGGCCGCCGTATTTTCGTTCCCACGCGAAAAGGTATTGTTGGGCGAGACCGGCCAGCGGACCGAAGTGCGTACGCCCGAAATGGGCGACCTGGGCGGGTTTCCAGCCGTCGAGTCCATAGCGGCGCGCGAGGGATTTCAGGACCCACGTGTCGACGGGAAAAGCCTCCCATTTGCCCGCTCCGAAAAGCAGCACGCAATCGGCAACTTTCTCGCCGACGCCCGGCAATTCCATCAGACGGGCCTTGGCTGCGGGGTAGGGCAGGTGTTCGGTTTCTTCGAGCCAGCCCGGACGCGCCGCCAGAAACTGTGCCGTGGCGGCGATATACCTCGCGCGAAAACCAAGAAGGCAATCGCGCAGGCTCTTTTCGGAAATATCCGCCAGTTCGGACCAAGACGGCAGGCGATAAAAGGAAGCGACGAATCCTTGGGTTGTCCGTGATGAATGCGTTTCACCAATTTTGGTTCCATGGCGCTCGGCCAGCAGGGCGCACATCTGTTTGATCTGGACGATCTGTTTGGTGGCGCTGCAAAGAAATCCGAGCAGGGTTTCGCCGAACGGCTGGCGCAGGATGCGCAATCCGGGAAAAGCGGCGATGCATTGGGTCAGATGAGCGTCGCTGCGCCACGGGAGGGCATCGGTCAGGGAGGGCCAATCCAGATCACAGGCGAGGTAAGTGCGAAGCGATGCGGCCCGGTCGTGCCCCGGTTCGGTCGCATTCCGCCATTCAACGGCGTCGCCGCGGCGGGTGGATTTTAACCGGAGATGGACCGCGCTGTCGCTCCACGTTCCCGTCCAAATGTCATCGGACGCATTCCAGCGGAAAGACTGGCCGCCATCCAAGGTTTCGCGCAATACAATCGCCGACGGAGACCAGTTGGGAAACTCCTGCCAGTCGGAACCCATGGGGTCACCCGAGATCCGCGAGGGATTACTTGCTGCCGGGTTTTTCCCAGAGATAACTTTTTTCACTGGCGAGTATCCGCCCGTCGGAGGTGACCAAATCGATTTTCCACGCAACCGGGTTGGCTTTGGGATCGGCCCAGTCGTCCCCGGTCAGGCCGAGATCGAAAAGATTGGAGCCCGGTTTCAAGTCCGTCGTGAAGGAAAAATCCTTGGTTTGTTTGTCGGTGGGGAGCACAACTTCGAGTAACACCTTCACGGATTGCGCGGGGCCGGGATTGTTGACCCGCGTGAAAAAATAAAACCCGGAGCGTTGTTCCGGCCGGGTGCGGAGGACGGTGGTGCCCCCGGTGTTTTCCTTGCCGTCGAAATACTCTGAAATGCGCTTGAAGGAGGAACCTTCCTTCCAGCCGGTGAACACCCGGACAAACGCAACGCCGTTGTCGCCGGACGAATTTGCCGCCCGGGCAGCGGAAAACCCTGACAAGGCGAGGCAGGTGATGGCGACAACCAGGAAAAAGGATTTGGGAAGAGGAGACATGGTTACTGGGAAAGGCTGCGTTCAGGGACTTTGGAGGTAAACCTTTTTGTACACATGAACGCCGAGTGGCGCGGGCTCCCAGTTCTTAACTGCGGGATTGACCAGATAGGCCCTCGTGCGGTTGACCAGCGGGGCGACCGGGGCTTCATGGAGCAGGAGGGTTTCCGCGTCCTGGAAAAGTTTAAACCGGCTCTTGGGATCCGAGGTGTGATCTGCCTGATCGAGCAGGCGATCATAATCGGCGTTGGCCCAGCCGGTATTGTTGTTGCCGCCATCCTTGGTGAAAAGACTGAGGAAAGTGACCGGGTCGGCAAAATCTCCCACCCAGCCAAGAAAGGCGAAGGTATGGTTCATGGTCTGTTGATTTTGGAGCCACGTTTTCTGCTCATAAGGCTCGATGGTGATTTGGATGCCCAACTGACGTTGCCACATGGACTGCAGGGCTTCGGCCAGTTTTGGCTGACGGATGTCGTTCAAGACCTGCAGAGGCAGCACGGGAAATCCTTTGCCGCCGGGGAATCCCGCTTCCGCCAAAAGCCGGCGGGCTTCGCCAAAATCGTCCTTGGCTCCTTCAGGAGGCAGATAGCCGCGGCAGTTCGGTGGCGTGATGGCGTGGGCTGCCGGCCATACGCCTTCGAATACAGCCCGGGAAATGGCCTCGCGATCGATACCGAGTGAGAGCGCGCGACGCACCAGCGGATTGTCGAACGGTGGTTTGCGGACGTTGAAGTTGAGATAAAGAATATCGAGCATCGCGTCGTTGCGAAACGGACTCGGCGTCTGGGCGCGATAGGCCGGGATTTTCGATACCGGGATGTCGTAGGTGATGTGCAGCTGGCCGGAACGGAAGTTTCGTTCCTCCACGTCGGCGCTTTCGATGGGGAAGAAAATAATCTTGTTCAAACGGGTGGTCGCGGCGTCCCAATAGTGCGGATTTTTGGTCACCACGATGCGGGAGTTCGGCGTCCATTCGGTGAGGGTAAACGGCCCGTTGCCGACCAGGTTGCCGGCGCGGGTCCATTTGGTGCTGCGCTGATCCATCCGGCCGAATTTTTCGATCGTGGCCCGATGGACCGGGCACCAGGTCGGATGCGTGGCGAGGGAGGGCAGGTAGGGCGTGGGGTGCTCCAGCGTGATTCGAAGCGTGGCATCGTCCGGAGTGGCCACCCCGACGCTCGCAAAGTCCTTGATCTTACCCTTGTTGAAAGCTTCGGCGTTTTTGATCGGCCAGAGCATGTAGGAGTATTCGCCGGCGAATCCCGGGGTGAGCATGCGTTGGAACGAATACGCAAAGTCGTGAGAGGTCACCGGGTCGCCGTTGGACCATTTGGCGTTGGGGCGCAGATGAAAGGTGTAGACCAGGCCGTCGGCCGAGGCCTGCCACTGGTCCGCCACGCCGGGGAGGGCTTCGGAGGTTTTCTCGTCCAGGACCGTGAGGCCCTCGAAAAGCGCCAGCAGGATGTTCATATCCGTGTAGGCGGTATTGATCTGCGGGTCGAGATCCTGGGGTTCGGCCAGATTCCCGAGCAGGAGGGTCTGGGTCTTGATTCCCTCGTCCACCGCGGACTCCCGTTTCGAACAGGCCGCGATAAATGCGAGGTTAAAAGCCATGCAGGCCAAAAGGAGGCGCCGGGTCATCGGGACAGTTAAACTCCGAAATATCGATGTCGCAAGGTCCCGGAAAACATTTTGTGTCAAACGTCTAATAAACCCTCCCGTCATGCGTCTTAGGAGCAAGGTCTCGTGAATATCGAACCGGAACACAACCATGTCAGGGCCGATTCCAGCTCCTTTGTGCAGGATGCCGTGGTGCGCCATCAAGCGCCCCTGCTTCGTTATGCCACCCGCCTTCTGGGGGGCGATGCGGAGCGGGCTCGCGATGTGGTGCAGGACACGTTTGTCCGCCTCATGGCCCAGCCGCCCGAGCGGGTCAATGGCCACACCGCGGAATGGCTTTTCACCGTCTGTCGCAACCGTTCGCATGACGTGTTGCGGAAGGAGGGACGCATGAAACGATTTGAGGAGGGGCAAGCCGAGCGGCTGACCGCCGCCGACCCGCGACCCGGCCGTACGCTGGAGCGCAATGAACAACACGAAGCGGTGCTGCGCCTGATCGGCCAGTTGCCGCATAACCAGCAGGAAGTCGTCCGGCTGAAATTCCAAAACGGATTCAGCTACCAGGAAATCAGCCGCATCACGTCGCTGTCGGTGACCAATGTCGGCTTTATCCTGCACACGGCCATCAAGGCGTTGCGGCAGCAGATGACGACGCAGCCCGATTGAAGCCGGGCACCACCGATCCGGAGAAACCGACTCATGTCAGACCACACCCATTTAACCGATGACCCGAGGCTAACCGCCTACGCGCTCGGCGAGCTTCCGCCCGACGAACGCGCTGAATTTGAACAGCGACTTCAGCAGGATCCCGCCGCGCGACAACTGGTGGAGGAAATTCGTGCCACGGTGGCGTCCCTCAGCGACGCGCTGGCGGACGAGCCGTTGCCTGAACCCATGAAAAAAAGTTCGGCCAAGACGGCGATCGTGGCCGGCCGGGATCCCCGCGTGCTCGACGGCGGGCGACCGATGTCGCCCGGAAACAGCTTGGGAAAGAAAATTAAATTTCCCCATTTCTATTACGTCACGGCGGGCCTCGCGGCGGCGTGCTTTGCGGTCTATTTTGCGTATTGGGACCAAAACCGGCCGTTGCACGAAGTGAAAAAGTACATCGAGGTGCCGCTGGCGCAGGCGAAAGAGCCGGGGTCATTTTCGCTGGAATTGCCGGCTCCTGCGGAAGAATCGGACGGAGGGGCGTTGATGAGTCGGTCGTCTTCTTCGAATACGGAGACCTATGACTTCCATCGTGACAGCGAGTTTCAGAAGGTGGCGGACAACCCCGTTTCGACCTTCGCAGCTGATGTCGATACGGCGTCGTATTCGAATGTGCGGCGCTTCCTGGCCGATGGCAAACGACCGCCGGTGGATGCGGTGCGGATTGAAGAACTGGTTAATTACTTTCCGTATGATTATACGGGACCGGACACGCAGCAGCAGGGTGAGGGCACCCTGCCCACAGCGAAACAACGCGCTCCGCTCGCGGCGCAGCTCGAAGTCGCGAGTGCTCCCTGGGCACCGGAGCATCGGCTCGTGCGGATTGGATTGAAAGGGCGGGAAATTCCCGACGCGGTCCGTCCCGCTGCCAATCTGGTTTTCCTGCTCGATGTGTCGGGTTCGATGAACGAACCGAAAAAGCTTCCGCTGGTAAAGCAGTCCTTGCGTCTGTTGGTCGATAAACTGCATGCCGACGACCGGGTCGCGATCGCCGTTTACGCCGGCGCTTCGGGGCTCGCACTGCCTTCGACCCCGGCCTCGCACAAGGAGGAGATTCTGGACGCGATCGACCGCCTTGAAGCGGGTGGAACGACGAATGGCGCAATGGGCATTCAACTCGCCTACGATCTCGCCCAGGCCAACTTTGTGAAGGGAGGCGTCAATCGCGTGATCCTTGCCACCGACGGCGATTTCAATGTGGGCATGAGCAGCGAAGGAGAACTCGTGCGCCTGATCGAGGAGAAGGCGAAAAGCGGGGTATTTCTCAGTGTACTCGGTTTCGGCACGGGCAACGTCAAGGACGCCACGATGGAGCAGCTCGCAGACAGGGGGAATGGCAATTACGCGTACATCGATTCGCTGGCGGAAGCCCGGAAAACCTTGGTGGAGCAGGCGGGCGGAACGCTGGTGACGATCGCGAAAGACGTGAAACTCCAGGTCGAATTCAATCCCGCGCAGGTGCAAGCTTACCGGTTGATCGGTTATGAAAACCGGCTGCTGGCGAAGGAGGATTTCAACAACGACAAGGTCGATGCCGGTGAAATCGGTGCCGGTCACACCGTGACGGCGCTCTACGAAATTGTGCCTCCGGGCGAGGACATGAAAGCCCTGCCTGCGGTTGATTCGCTCAAGTACCAGACGCCGGTGGCGTCTGCGGGAACTCCTGCGAGCGATGAACTGCTCACCGTGAAGGTTCGTTACAAGGAACCGGACAGCGACACGAGTGACCGGCTGGAATTTCCGTTGTTCGATCGCGGCGCGCGGTTTGCCGATGCCACGGCGGATTTCAAGTTTGCCTCGGCCGTCGCGGCCTTCGGGATGATTTTGCGGGATTCCCCGCACAAAGGTTCTGCCACAATCGTCGATGTGGAGGCTTGGGGACGGGCCGGTCTCGGCAATGACGCAGGCGGATATCGCAAGGAATTCCTCGGTCTGGTTGAGCGATCGAGGAGCTTTTTGCAGTAATGTGGAACCAGGTAGGAAGCACATTACGCCGGGATTCATCCAAGGGATCCCGGCGTAATGCGGACTTGCTGTAGCGAAGTGCGGTATCATAACAATCCATTGCTGCTCCC
>JBEHXD010000223.1:0-8191 GCA_048498875.1 Verrucomicrobiota bacterium | reverse complement strand
ACGGGGGGTCCGGCTCGTCCGTGCTGTGGGAGATTGAGGACCAGTTGGTCGCTGCAGTCGAAGAGGCCAGCGCTGGCGAGTTCGACGGAAACGAAGTCGCAAAAGATGGAAGTGATGGACGTTTCTACATGTATGGTCCCGATGCCGATCGGCTTTTCGACGCCGTATCCCCCCTTTTGAAGTCGACGAAAACGATCTCTGACGTGAGTGCTCGTATTCGCTATGGCCCGCCCGAAGACGGCGTTCGCGAGCGCCAAGTGAGAGTCATGTCTCAGTCCTGACTCCAGCGATGAAAGAAGAGCCGATCCAGTTGCCATGGCCAATGTCGGGCTCGCGCCCGGCCACGGCTCATCGTAATCGTTTCGCCAGGCAATATTAGCTTATGAAATTCGACCGTACCAGAAATTCTGCTGAACTCCGAGAATTACTCGACTATCTTGTCTGTATTGCGGTTGGTGGCACGGTTGCCGGGACAATCGGAATGTCATGGGTGGTCGCTTCGTTGATCGTTTTGTACGTATTCAGACGCTGGAAGAAGGACCGAGGGACGCTCAGCGGAAGTTTTCGGGTACTCGCTATCGTGACGTGCATCGCTCTCCTGTTAAGCGAGAATTGGTCTTCGTATTGTGAAGGAGTTTCCGCTGGTTTCAACGCTGCCTCAGCAATGGGACAAAAAGCGGCGAACAAGCCACCACGGGCAACTCCGGGGCCCCGCACCTCCGTGTCTGACCTTAACGTTAAGCGAGGAAAAGGCCGATGAAAAAAGTTTCCCACGTCCTGCGCATCATCTATGCCGTGTGCCTGGCCGGCGCCACCTGTGTTCACGTGGCTACGCACGTCCGGTACGGAGTGTTATTAGGCGCTCTGGAAGCTCAAGGCCTTCCCCAAGGCACGCGATTTTTTTGGTCATCGCTCACGTTGCTCGATCCACTCGCCGCGGTGTTGATGTTCATTCGTCCGCATGCCGGGCTGGCCCTCGCGGGAGTGATCATCGTCAGCGATGTCGCTCACAATAGCTGGATTTTACACCATTTCCGGATTGCGCCCGATGCCGCCTATTGGGCGCAGGTTGCCTTTCTTTTGTTTCTACTCGCAACGATCAGAATCGCCTGGCGGGGCGCCAGTCCGTTAAAGAAAAAGTCCAGCCAATCGCCGGGGCCACTGTCGCTAAAGCGGCATAGCTCACCTTGAATGTCAGACAAAAATGAGCCGCGCGCTCATCATCGGACTCAGCGGGTTTGGCGGCTGCCTGCTATTCATTTGGTTATTCGCGATCGTTCTTCCAGTGCGCTTTCCGACCTGGCTCGGACTTTCGCTGCTGGCCTTCTCGTCCGCAATCCCCGGCTGGCTCGCGTGGCGTCTCTGCGGTCGTCCCCGCTTTGCGTTTATGGGATCATCCCGGCCGGATTACGAAAAGCCTGGCCTCCTCGTAAGCGAGGAGTTCTCAGTGCGGCGTGCATTCGAGGTCGGGGAGTATGAAGACGAGGGCCTCCATTTCTTTCTGGAGCTGGATGACGGACGCGTGCTTTTCCTCTGCGGGCAGTATCTTTACGATTATCAGGAAATTTCCGATGATCCCGAGCTGAATCAGCAGGCCACATTTCCCTGCGCCAGATTCGAGGTCCGACGCCACAAGACGGGGCATTGGGTTCACTCGATTATCTGCCACGGCGCGTATTTGAAGCCTGAAGCGAAGCTGCCGCATTACGCAAAAGCCTATCGGAAAGCCTTCGGGCTTCCGTCCGACGGGGAGATTTTCACTGTTCCCTACGATGAGCTTCGAGCGCGAATCGCCGGCAAAAATGCCTGATGAGGCTCATCCTGAACCATCGGCAAAGCAATGTTCCGGCATCTCCAGGGCGCATGGGTAAGCATCTCATCGGAAGTACCCGCCTATGACGTCGGGAAAGATCGCGTGTGCTTTCAACCGGAAGGGCGCATCGAATATACGACAGAACATGAAGGCAAAGTTTACCGATTGGTGTTTGAGACCAGACAGGACGGAGAGGATTATCTTATTTATCCCATACACGGCGGTCCAGCCAGGGAGCCGCTAAGAATCCGGATTTCGAATATCAAAGAAAACGAAATTGAAATCATGCGTCTTGGAATGAAGACGGTTTATCGAAGAAAAAAAGACCCGATCCCGCGGCCACAGCCAACCCCGGGGTTGAGCTCCGACGCGGCAGATCTTTAACGTTCACCCAAAAAATGACGGCGGCGATGAACCCTAAAATCAAAATCATTTTTGCTCGCATCGAGCACATCGAAAGAGAGATCGCAAAAGGGCGGGAATATCTGAAAAGCGGAAAGCACGCAGACTGGCATGGATTCCGTCCCCTGTTTATCGACAAGGTAAAAAACGGCAGGGCACTGCCTCCGCATGAAGATTGGGTTAAGAATGTGTTTCTCCCCCAGCACGAGAAGGCGTTGGGAAAGACGCACAAATTACTGGAAACTCTATCGGCCGAAAAAAAGACAGCGAACAAGAGGCCACGGAAAAAGACCGGGAGCTCCGCTCCCGGTCGTGCCTGAGCTGAGAAGTTCGGCAGGAAAAGATGTCGGCATCGCAAATTCTAAAAGAGGTTTATCAGGCTCACGTCGACCACTTCGGGGAAGATGGAAATAGCACAGCTCATCTCATCATGAACAAAGCGGCAAACCAGGCGGAACAGACAACTCCGCGGTTTTGCTCCTTCGTGTCTGATCTTTAACGTTAGACCGAGAGCATGCCCCCGTTTCAAGACGACCGTTTTATGCTCAAGCCGCTCACCGGTCTGGTGTTCATATCGCCACACGCCACAAGGAAGTTTCTGTGCAAATCCGGACGCTTGAAGTGGCAAGCAGGCACGAAAACACTTTCGATCAAGACGGCGATCGTGTCGTTACCCGACAACGTCCTCGATTCCTCTTCCGATGAAGTAACGATTGTCACTACAACCGAACAAGGTGCAGCAAGATTTCGCCTTTCGAAAGGCTTTGCCGCGGTGTGTGAGAGCGCCACGGCTGTGCGGAAGCAACCGCTGGTGTTCCACTATAGGATTGAAGGCCTGGCCGAGCATCTCCCCGATGAAAAAGAAATAACCTGACCGGACGGCACAGACAACTCCGCGAGGCTTCGCCTCATGGAGTCGTCTGACCTGTGACGATCGGTGGAAAAAAAAGACATGCCTCGCGTAAGTGAATCCGTAAGCGGTGCGCTCAGAACGTTTTCGTTCTGGATGGCAAATCGCAGCGTCGGGCATCCGGTCCTGGAGGGTGTTGATTATTCCTGTATCTTCGAAGAACCGAGCGCGCTGGAGCAGGTTTATGCGATCTACGCAAACGTCCTCGAGTTCGACGAGCACGGCCAGGTCATCAACGCACGCCACGCCGAAAGAAGAGCCGCCCAGTATATTCTCGCCCACGTCACCGGGCGGCGCCCCGATCCCGAATTCGAGGATTGGGAAGTTGCACTCCACGCACCGCCGCCGAAGATTGATCCGAAATCAAAAGACTGATGAAAAAAGGGCCGATTCAACTGCCAAAGCCCACGCCCGGTCGTAACTGTTGGTCAAAATGAAGGGACGCCTCCCCCACAAAAAGGCATTCAGTTTGACTGCGATAACTGTCCTTGCCGCAGCCGGTGTCCGTTTCGAAACCACCGGCCAGGGTTATTCCGATCCCAAAATCCTGCCGGTTGGAGGCAATGCCAGTCTGCCCGCATCGAATCGCCGCCTTGAAGTGCGACTTACCAACCGGGAGACCGGACGTCCGCAGTTCTACCAATGGTCCCTATCGATGCCCCTTGGGGGAGCGGTCGAAATCGAATGCCATGAGTGGAGGCAAATGTATTTCTTTGGCCACCCGACGGTTGGTTGGCCAAGGAATTCGTTCCTCCACACGATAGTATGCGATGTGGAAGAAGAAGGAATCGTTGGGCCCTATCACTTCGAACTTCGTTGGAAAAAAATGCCTGACCAGACGCCACAGGCAACTGCAGGTCGCCCCGCCCCCGATCGCGTCTAAGCTCAGTCGTTGGGCAAAAAAATGAAAATCGCCTCCATCACCCTCCTAGCAGCAGTCGTGGTGCTCGGTTTGTCCGCCTGGTCTTTTGGTCTCTACGGTGTTCTTCGCATTTTTGGTCCTTTCACCCACCAAGACTGGATGGGATTTTGGGTGGTGTGGTCGATACCGATTCTGCCGGTAATCGCTTTTCTGGTTTACGTGATACGCGACGCACGAAAGGTCGTTTTGAAAATAACTTCGGTAAATTGAAAATCCAGAGGGCCCACCAGGACGGCACAAACAACTTCATGGCCACTCCCAGTCGCGTCTGACCTGTAACGTTCGACCAAAGATGAAGCGCCTTCCTTTTCCCATGCAACCGCCCCTGTGGGGCGTCGCGGAATTCAAAACCACGCGCGAGACCTTAAGAAGTGCGCTTGGCAGCCCACACCACCTTGAAAAGGATTACCGCCGCACAATGGGCGGAGAGGAGGATGCCTGGTACTTCGAGACGGAAACCGGGCAGCGAATCGTGCTGCTCCTGCGCGTTCCTTATCAGCTGGCCGTTGTTCTGTGTGATCCACCCAATGGCGACACGGCGTTGGAAGCTTTGGCCACCGCTGTCGACCGGACCTCATTGCGAGTCATCTCACCTCCGGCTGTCTGGGAATGAAAAAAACGTCGATCCACCCGTTACCGCGCAACTCTTCGCCAGGTCTCGTTTCAAATTTGAAGGGGCCGGCCCCGGCGTGGCCGACCAGAGATCGATCGCCGGAAGAAAGTTCATGACCCATCACCGAAGAAACGTGAAATCAGTTTGCGGGATCGTGCTCGTGGTTCTGGCCAGCCTGTTCGTGCTCGACGGCGCGATGATGTGCTGGATCATGCGCGATGGCATGGGGCCCGATTCCATCGAGTCCCATGGCATGACGGCCCTCCTGCGGTTCTTTAAAGAGTTCTGGATTGCCCCGGCAGTCGCACTCCCGGTGGTTATTTTCGGACTGTGGCTCGCGAGATCGCCGAAAAAGCCGATCCCTCCCACCACAGTAAACTCCGGACAGCTCCCCCTGCCCTCCATCCCTGACCTGAAACGCCGGCCAGGATGAAGATCCCCTTTTGCTTCGTTGTTTTTGTGATCGCAGTCGCGGTAACGGCGTGTGCCGGAAAAACGGAAATTTACCTCATCACTTTT
Organism: Verrucomicrobiota bacterium; assembly: GCA_048498875.1. Classification (GTDB taxonomy): domain Bacteria; phylum Verrucomicrobiota; class Verrucomicrobiia; order Opitutales; family Opitutaceae; genus Lacunisphaera. Next base: position 3,012 of record JBEHXD010000223.1, on the reverse strand, counting down.
TTCAGCCGTAGCGGCGAGGTAGTGGGAACCGGGTTCATCGAGTTTAAGGCCCCGGTGCCTGTGGTGGGGAAGGCCAGAGGCCACTATGTCCTTTCGTTGAAAAAGATCGTCCACGGCGACAAACATACAGACTGGTTTTATCGTCTGCTGGAAAAGAAGGACCGGGGCGATGTGGAATGGGATATTCGACCGGACCAGCCCGACGATTTCCGAATCGTTTTCGATTTTTCACCGGGGACAGCCGATGCGAATGTTCAGGCGCGGACTTCGGCCCTCAAAGACGGGAGCGCTTCGGGAGTGTGGCTGTACTCCGTCTTTGCCGGTGGCTTTAACGGTGGTCGATTTGAGATCCAGCGGAAATGAAAACGGACCAGCCGTCATCACTGAACACCTCGTTGAGGTCCGCCATGACTATCAGGTCGCCATTACGGCATGGCTGGTCAGATTCGTTCTCCGGAAGAAAATGAAACACCTCATCAATTGTCCAAACGCGGGCGAAGCCGGGCTAATTCAGAGCATGCTGGCAAGCAATGGCATCGATGCAGAAGTTCGGGACGGACGTTCTGACATCGGCGCGATTCCGTCCGCGCAGGTTTTTGTCACCCCGGAGCAGCATGCCCAGGCGCTCGGTTTGATCGCACCTCATCACGCAGCGGAGCCGGTGAAACCAAGCGGGCCTGCGCATCCCGCCGAGGGTTTTCCCTTTCTTGGCATCATGGGTTTCACCGCCCTCCTTTGGAGCCTCGTGGGTGTCGTGATGAGCGTGGTTTCCATTGACCCGGATTCATGGCGGCAGGAAGGGGCCGGCAGCATACTGCTGTCGCTGTTGGCGGTCGGTGCCCTGTCCCTCCTCTGGGGCTTGATGATCGGTGCGCTGATCGCCCTGATTTGCCTCATCGCGAAAGTTACCTGGCGAAGGCTGAAGAGCGATCCCGCGGTCACAACCCAACGCCATTGATGTTTCGCAGTCCGTCGATGAAGTTTCCCCCCCATGGCCCTCGATGCAAAAGCGCCGGCACCCACGCCCACTGGTCGTGACTGAATTGAAACAATCCGAAAGAACCCTGACGGAGTCCGGCGCAAAGCCGGTTGATCACGCCGGTAATGATCCCGACCTCCGTGCGCTTCTCACCGCAAACAGCTTTTGCGGCCGGCCCAACCGAAACTCCCGTTGAAATCCGCGAGTGATTCCGCCCCACCGATCACGCCGCCGACAACTCAACTGGAGCGATGCAATATGCTGAAACCCCGGCCAAATTTATGAGTACGCCCCAATTCCCAGATTTTTCGAACAAGCTGCTCCTGGTGCACCTCACGGGCAGTCAGCATAACTACATCGCAGTTGATGCGGTGTTTAAGCTGCTCGGCGGCCGGTGGTTTCTGGTCGGCAATACACCCAAAGGGGTGTCAACCGGGGATTGGGATGCGAGTGTCGAGGTGGCCATCGCCTGGGACCAGGTGAGTGCGTACCGGGTCTTTGATTCGGCGGAACAGTATGTGGCCCGATACGCAAAATTCCGGGAAATTAAGAAGAACGCCTGACCGGACGCCGGCCACCATCGCGACTCATCATTGACGCTCCAATAATATGGGCACGTACATCTATCCAAGAATTGAAGGCACGGACGCCGACTGGACTCAGGACATGAGCGGAAAAGCCATCTCCAGAAATCTGGAGCGACTGCAAAAACTGGTCAGAAAGGAAGGGCACAAGGAGCTGATGGATTACTTTGTTCCCTCGGATGAGGATTTGGAGGAATGGGGCGTCGATCGAAAGCCCGGGCACGAGTGGTTCAATCCGGCAGAGGGACTGGCTTTGATCGATTCGATGATTCGTGAATCGCAAGGGCGGAGCAACGACTTTGAAAACCCCGGACATCTTGAGGAAGATTTGCAGGCTTTCAGAAAAATCCTGGATCGGGCCGCCGGTGAAGGGCGAAGATGGAATCTTGGGATGTCCTATTAAAAACGCCGTGGTGTTTCGACGGGATCGTGGAAATCAACAGCGCCAAAAAAATCTGCGTTCAGCATCGAACCAAATGCTGACAATATAAAAAAGACGGCACCATGACCAGCGTGCACGACATAAGACCATGATTCGCGCCCTATTGTCCTTGCTCTTACTTCCACTGACGTTGTTCGGCAAGTCGCCTGGCCGGCGGAGTCGATACAAAGCACGATATAAGCCAGGCATAACCGTTCAATCGCATCGAAGGAGGTACAAATGACCGAGTTGCCCTCACGGCGACTCAAGCAGGCGATCGTTAAGCCCGCGCACGATTGCCTGCCGTGCGGGGAGCGGCTGTCGCGCTTGAAGGCGTGGACGAAGCACGCCACCACGTGCCTCCTCCTGCTTGCAGCCATCATGGAAGGATCAGGTTGCGCTGGCAGTCAGCCAGAATCTGTCTCTCTCGCCCGACCGGCGACCGAACCGGTGAGCAATCCGTCCCTCTCGATGATTTCGGGCACTTATGGACAAGGCGGTGACGTGCGCTGCGTTCTCGTCTTGAATGCAGATGGGAAGTATCAACGGGAAGAAGGATACGTGCTCGACCTCCCCGCCCCTGACGGAACCTTCAGCGGCTGGACCAATCGCGAGCAGGGCACCTGGACCTTGAACGGTTCGCGGGTGTCACTCGTTCCGCGCGATCACGACGTACAAAACGCGTTCGCGCAGAAAAAAGATTTCGATTCGCACACGGTTTTTTCAGTCCGGTGGTATAAAAACCAACTGGCGCTCACCTCCGAAACGGACCCGTATTATCTGCTGACAAAGGATTCGTTTGACCCGTTGTACCTCCCGGTGAACCGCGCCAAAACGCCGGATCCTCACAACAGCCGGCCGGTCCGGCCGACGGGCGATCGAAACTAAATCGCGGGAAAAATGGACGCCTACTCAAAACTACGACCCCTTACAGAAATCGACCGTTGCGAATGCCCCAGCGTGTCCGGGTTGTTTCTCGTCCACCTCTTTTCTCGTTGTGGCAGGCACGGCAATACCTGATCCGTCGA
>JBEHXD010000222.1:0-8225 GCA_048498875.1 Verrucomicrobiota bacterium | reverse complement strand
AGCTGATGGTGCAAGATTTCACGGTTGGTGGCGTTGTCGTCCACGACCAACACCCGCAGGTCGAACAATTCCCGGCGGTACACGCGGGGCGGCGGCACCGGGCCGGTTTGTTTCTCAAACTTCGCGGCAAACCAGAAGGTGGTGCCTTTGCCGGGCTCGCTTTCCACGCCGATTTCTCCGTCCATCAGTCCGACCAGTTGCTTGGAGATCGCGAGACCGATTCCGGTGCCGCCGTATTTTCGGGTCGTTGAGGAGTCCGCCTGCTTGAACGCCTGGAAAAGTTTTTGCTGCACCGCGGGAGTCATGCCGATGCCGGTGTCTTGAATTTTGAAACGAAGCATCGCGTGGGTGTCCGTTTCGTTCACCAACTCCACCCGCACCACCACTTCGCCTTTCTCGGTGAACTTGATGCCGTTGCCGGTGAGGTTGATCAGGACCTGCCGCAACCGGCCGGGATCGCCGCGTAGCCGCGTGGGCACCTCCGGTGAAACAGTGCCCGCGAGCTCGATGCGTTTTTGCTGGGCGCGGTCGGCGAGCACCTCAAGCGAGCCTTCGACCACGTCCACTACGTTGAAATCGATCACCTCAAAGAGCAGTTTGCCCGCCTCGATCTTGGAGAAATCCAGGATGTCATTGATGATGGTCAGCAGGGATTCCGCACTGGTGCGGATCGTCTCGGCGAATTCCTTCTGTTCCGGGGCGAGTTTGGTGTCGAGCAGCAGATCGGTCATGCCGAGGACTCCGTTCATGGGCGTGCGGATTTCGTGGCTCATGTTCGCCAGAAATTCGCTCTTGGCCCGCGCCGCGTCTTCCGCGGCGTTCTTGGCCGCCCGGAGTTCAACGGTCCGCTTGTCGACGAGCGCCTCCAACTGGGCGACGCGAAGACGGGCGCGTCGCACGCGCCACCAGTAAATTCCATAGGCGCCGGCGACGAGTCCGGCGATGGCGAGCCCGGCGAACCAGCCGGTCTGATAGACAAACGGCCGGACTGTGAACGTGGTCGAGACCCCCTCCGTGTTCCAAACGCCGTCGTTGTTGGAAGCGATGACGCGGAATATGTAATCGCCCGGCGGCAGTTGGGAATAGCGCGTGTCGGTGCGGGCGCCGACTTCGACCCAGTCGGCGTCGATGGGCGCGAGGCGGATTTTGAAACGAACCTTGTCGGGGGCGAGCAGACAGATCGCCGTGTAGTCGATGCGGACGTCGTTCGAGCCGGGGGGGACAATCAACGGGCCGGAGGATTTTGCCACCACGCCATTGATCGTCACGCGCTCGATTTGCATCGGCGGAGCGAGCTGGTTGAGCTTGAGGAGTTTTGGCTCGATGACGGCAACACCGCGGTCGGTGGCGAAAAGCAGGCGTCCGTCGTGGGTACGCCAGGCATTGGGCACGCCTGGCTGGTTCGGTTCCCCCGCCGGAAGTCCGTCAGACCCGCTGAACAGTCTTGGTTCGAGCAGCCGCCGTTGACCGGCATCGATTTCGTTGAATTGCGCGATCGCGATCCGCATCAGGCCGCGCGGGTATGCGATCCACAGGTTTGCACTCTCGTCTTCGATTATCCCCGAAATGAAATCATCGGCCAGACCATCGAGGGACGTGAAGTTCCGCCACCGGCCGTCCTTGAAGCGATTGAGTCCGCCACCCTCGGTCGTCACCCAGAGGGTGCCGGCGGTGTCCTCGAAAATCCCGCGCGGGTAGATCGTGGAAATATCCCGGCCGCACAGGTAATGAGTCCATTTTCCGTCCCGCAGACAGGAAACGCCCAGCGGCGGAATGGTGACCCAGATTGTTCCGTCCCGGGCCCGGAGCACCGCCTTGAAAACATTGCCGGGCAGTCCGTCGGCGGTGGTATAGGCCCGGAAGTTTCCCTCGGTGCCGTGGTACAGCGCGCCGTCGGCCGCCAGCCAGAGACTGCCATCGCGGTCCGTGGCGATGCCATTGATCCGGCTGTGCACGGGAGCGGGTAGGGATGCACCGGGATTTTCCGCCAGCTGTTTCAAGCCGGCGGCGGCCTGCTCACGATGGAATAGATTGACTGTTTCCGATCCGGAATGGCGAAACAGACCGACATTCGTGCCGATCCAAAGAGTTCCGGCGGGTTCCTCCGCAAACGAGAGCACCTGGTCCAGACCGGTCGCGGCCGGCACTGAAAGCGGTGTGGCGCGCTTCCCGTCGTAACGATAAACCCCTCCGCTCCACAGACCGATCCACCATGCACCATCGGCAGCCTCGATCACGGAATACACCGAGGTTTTTTCCAATCCTTCGGCCACACCGACACTGCCGCTGATATTGTCGGTGAGTTGAAACAGGCCGGTGGGTGTCGACGCCCACAAACTGCCTTCCCGATCGCCCGTCAGGTGTTGAATGGTGGTGCCGCTGAATTGCGCGGGATACTTCGCAGGCTCGATGCGACCATGTGCGAGACGGAAAAGTCCTCCGCCATAGGTTCCGATCCAAAGATTTCCGTCCTTGTCCGCGTGCAGGGCGGCGACTCGCGGCGTGGTCAGGCCCGCCTCGACTCCGTAGTCTTCGATTTTGCCATCGGCATAAATCCGCCGCACGCCGCCGCTGTAGCCGATGCAAACCGATTGATCCGGCAACTCCAGCAGGCTGGTGAAAGCGTGGCCCTGGAGTCCGCCAGTGCCCGAGAGTGGCGTTACGACGCCCTTTTTTTCCTGCCAAAGTCCATCCTCGGTTCCGAAGAGAACCGTGCCGTCCGCCTGTTCGAGATAAGACCGGGTGACCCCGGTAATTTTGCCTCTTTCGCCATGCGGGGTCGTAATCTGCCCTTGGTGAACAAAGGAGTAACCTGACCGGGTGCAAACCACGATGTCGCCCGCACGGGTCAGCGCGAGGGCGCGCACGTAGTTGTGCGCCAGACCCTGGTCGGTCGTGAAGTGCTCGAACTGACCCTGTTTCCAGCGGAATAATCCGTTGTCGCCGCCAAACCACAGCGAACCGTCCCCCGCTTCCTGCACGTCGTAAAATCCACCGCCGCGCAGCTCGGGGTTGGTGGCGCCCGTGAAGACGGTGAAACGATGGCCGTCGTAGCGCGCGATGCCGTGGGCAGTGGCAATCCACAGGTAGCCATCGTGCGTTTGCGTCACCGCCCGGATTTTATTCGAGGGCAATCCCTCGGCGGTAAACCACCCGTGGATCAGGTAACTGTCCGCGCGTCTTTCCGCGTTCAATGCCGTCAGCCGCAAGGGGAGTGCGACCAAAAGAAGGATCCCCGGCAGGATCGTGCGACAGAAGTTTCCAGAACGTTTCAATTCCGGTGCGGGTTTTTCAGGGGCAAAATCGTCATGGGACCGAAATGGCGTTAAGCGACAAGAGGGGGGATTATCTTATCGGAAAATATCATCCAAACTTCACTGCCAGCGGAGGGAAACACAAAAAAGCCGGGTAATTTGCCCGGGTGGCTTTCGCGGTGTCCGGAGTAGCGCTTTTGCCGGCGATTGTACCGGTATCGTAAGGTCGTGTAACGCGGGTGACATCGAGGCGTCCCGAGCTCGACCCGATCATGATCCGTGCCTTTCGCCCAGTCCTTTTGTCCGTGCTATTTTCCGTGGCGCGACTGATGGCGCAGCCGGCCGCGACGGTTGTTCCCGGTTCGAATCAGATCCTCAAGCTCGATACCTTCAAGGTGACCGGCTCGAGGGTTTCACCCGGCGATGCCGCCGGCCCGGAGCCCACGGAAGTGTATGACGCCCGCGATTTGGAGGAATCGGGGGCGTTCGACATGGCGGAATTTTTCAGCCAGCTCGCGGAGAGTCCGGTGGGGACGGAGCAACTGGTGCTGATCGACGGCCAGCCGACCTATCTGGATATTTCCAAGCTGCCGCCGGAGATGATCGCGAGCGTCGAGGTGTCGAATTACGGAGCGCTGCCCCAATACGGAGCCTATGCGAACGGACGCGTGATCAATATCCGGCTGAAGACCAATTATCGGGGCGGGAGCGTTGCCGGGTTGGTGCGCGGAGCTTTCGAGGGTGGGGGAATGCAGCAGGGCGTCACTCTTGCTGGTGGGGTCACGCACGACAAAACGCGACTCACGTATGCACTGTCTTATAAAAAACAGCAGGCCTTGATGGCATCGGACCGTGCTTTCTCGGGCAATCAGGATCATACCTCGCGTGGGGGAACGGATCTGCGATTGCTGTGGGGCGACCTCGCGGTTGTTCAGGCGGTTGAAGGCGTTTTGCCGGGAATGGTGGATGCGCGTGGTCAGCCAACGTCGGTGGCGTTGGTGCCCGAAAATCCGGCGGGCCGCATGCTTCTGTCGGGTGACTTTCTTTCGCCGCAGATTTTTCCTCCGGCCACTGAGGCGGTCGCGGCCGGCCAGCGCCGGTTTGATTCCTCGGCCTACCGCACGCTGATCGCTCCTTCCGGGGAGAAATCACTGACGTTTGAGCTCAGTCGTCCGCTGGGAAAAAAACTGGAGGCTTCCCTTTCGGGTTCGGTGACGGCCGGACGCGCGACGCGCAGCCTCGCTCCACCCGTGACGTCTGTTTCCGAAGAGACGATCGTGCCGGCGGCCTACAATCCGTTTGGGCGCGACGTGGAAGTCGGGCTGGTGCATGCCGGCTTTGGCCCGGTGCGCCAAACCGATCAAAGCACCGTCGCACAGTTGGGATTCGCACTTAATGGACAATGGGCTTCCACCTGGCGCTGGAATTTCACGGTGGGCGAAAGATGGAACCGCACAACCCAGCATGTTCTCGACTTGGATCGGGAGAAGTTTGCGGCGGCGTTGTCGGCGACCGATCCCGCACTCCGATTCAACCCGTTTGAAAACGATTCTGAAAACGCCGCCCTTTATCCGTCCCTCGCCATCGATCGTTCCAGCGTGGCGCAATCCAACGAGTCCCGGCTCAGCCTCTCGGCCAATGGCGAGGTGATGACGCTCCCCGGCGGTCCGATGCGCCTGATCGTGCGCGGTAATTATTCGGATCAGACGCGGGAAAAAACGTATGGGAATCCAGGCGACTTCAACGCCGTTGATACTCATCGCCACGAGAATGACGGGGGCGTGGTGGGAACGATTCATCTCCCCTGGGTGGGAGGAAAAAACAAACACTCCTGGCTGCACCGGCTGGATACGCATTTCACGACCGGCTATTCCGCCCGCAGCAGCGCGGACGGAGGTTCGTGGAATGAGCGTTTCGGCCTGTTGTGGTCGCCGCATTCTTCGCTCAGCGTGAATGCCAGCTATGGGCTGCGGGTGCAGGCTCCGTCCCATTTCGTGGCCGATCTTCAACCGCTGGCCGGGGAAACCTTGATTGACCCCCGCCGGTTTCCGTCCACCGCGCCCGGGGTGGAACTGATTGCGCACGACTTCGACGGCTCGACGAGGACACGCAGCGACCAGATGCTTCTCAGTGCAACGATCGAGCCGGTGGGTTTACCGGGATTGCAGTTAGCCGCCACCTATGACCGCCAGGAGCGCGGGAACCTGGCCAGCGCGGCATTCAAGCCGCAGGATCTGATTTATAACGAACTCACCCAGCCGGGCCGGGTGATTCGGGCGGCGCCGGATGAAACGGACATCCGGCTGGGACAGCCCGGCCGTATCGTATCGATAGATACCACGCCGGTTGATGGCGCGCGCCAGGAGTCAAGCGGGCTGGCCCTGTCGTTGCGCTACCGTCTGTTGAGTGAGACGCTCGGACGATTTCGCCTGACTGTGTCGGCGCGGCATCCTTTGACGCGGCACTATGAAGTCGTGCCGGGGGTTCCGTTTATCTTTGAAAGCGACAATCCGCTCCATCCGCCGGATTGGACCGCGCAGACCCAGCTGGGATGGAATCGAAAGGGATGGAATGTCAGCGCGAATCTCCGTTACGTTGACGAAATTGTCAGTGGAGCCATCGTGCAGCCGTCCACCGCGGTCTTGAGCGTACAACTCGGTTACCGTTTTTCCCACGCGCTCTGGGTAAAATGGGGGCGGGGAGTGCAGGTGGCGGCTGGCTTGGGCAACCTTCTCGCAGGCACTCCCGCATTTGCCGACACCCTCGACGGATTTCGCGGAGGCTCGCCTCTGGGGCACACCTATTCCCTCACGATTCGCCTTCCGCTGGGCGGTTCGACGGCGCAAGGCGAAGAGGATTAAAATCGAGCGGTGCCGGCGCTCAGCTACTTCTGCGGGCTGGCCTTCTCGTACCGCGTCAGCAGCTGGGGCCAGGATTTTTCGAATTCGGAAACCAATTTCGAAAACGCGGCTTTTTCGGTGTCCTTTCTCGCCTGATCGGCGGAGTCCTTGGTGCCCCACGAGGTAGATCGGATATCCCGCGATTCGGTTGTTTCATAGGCGGAATAAATGAATCCCGTGCGGGTATCGATGAGTAGTGCGGACGCGGTGGTGGTCGCGCGAATTTTCCGCGTCGGCGAAAGCCCCAGCGTAATGACCGACAGCGGCTTCGCTGAATCCGTATCGAAGAAAAGAGTGTCGAAAGTGTACATCAGCAGCAGATCGGCTTTCAGGCGCGACGCGGCGACCCGCACTTCCTTGTCGGACTCCAGCCGCTCGGGCAGGAGCATGCGATTGATCGACACCAGGCCGGCTACCTGCGGGAGTTTGGTGATCCGATCCAGGCCGGCGTCCTCTTCGACCTCACGCACGGTGATCACCGAATAACGTCCCGTGCCGAACCGGCCGCCGGTGCGGTCGATGCCGTAGCTGCTATAACCCGGCCCCTGAACGCGAACGGCCGCAATCGCCGCGGGAAACGGACTTGTCGCTTTGGCGGCAAATCCTTCTTCGATTTCCGCGGGAGCAATGCCACGCAGATCCGCTTTTTCCCCGGGCGTGATGTAGTTCGCGCATCCGGCGGACAATCCAATCAGAATGAGCGCGAAGGCTGGGAAGAATATGTTTTTCATCGAGGATGAGATAATTCGATTTGATGGGGGTGAGTGAGGAGGTGCAGTTGGAAAACGGTTGCCGCTTACAGGTGTGGTGTTTTCTGAACGTAGAGCGGCGGCGAAGTTCCCCTGATCGCTTACATTTACGTGACTTGGGTGTTGCTTTACCAATTCCCAATATCATCCGACGAAAGCGATGCATCCGGTCCCAGACTCCAGATATCGTAGGGACGATGGCTTCGGATGCCGGGACAGGCATAGTGATAGTCGCGTCCCCACGGATCGAGCGACAGGCGGTCAAGATAAGGTCCTCCCCAGCCGGTTGCGGCGGCCGGCGCCTGCAGCAAAGCCGCCAAACCCTCGGCGGTGCTGGGATATCGGCCTACGTCCAGCCGGAACCTTTCCAGTGCGGTTGAAGTGACATCCGTAGCCCAAACTTTGGCAATCTCAGTGACAGAAACTGGTTTTATAACATAGCGCTCCGACTGCCAAAACCAGACGGCACCCGCGACTGCCAGTCCGGCAGTAATTGCGATTTTCTCCCTGCGCGTGAGGATACCTGCCATTTTACCGGATGAGACCGACTCGGATTTTTTATCAGGGTTCACTCCAGGCAATCTCCCGGATGTCAGGATCCGACTCAAGGATACGACAGAGTGTCTCCAACAGATGATCGAACTGAGCCGTTCCATCGGGCGTGGCGGGATCGGTGAATATCAGGAATTCGTCATCGTCGCCGCTTTGATGACCGCAACACAGGGCGAGGGAGGATCCGCCGTTTCGCACCGGCAGGTAACAACCCCAGTCTTCCATCGCTATTTCTCCGGTCTCGATTCCGTGTCCGGAAAGCGTTTGAGCGAGATACTCGGCGAGTCGTTTGCCCCACAGGCCCGGGTTGATTTCCTCCTCTTCGCCTTCGTAGGGCGGGAATTTCGACGAACGAAACTCAACTTGGGTTTCCATGACGAATTTTCCTATTTAATGCCGCCGGCGACGGCACCGAGTTGGAAGATCGGCATGAACATGGCGACTGTCGCCACTTGGGCCACGAAAAACATGACCAGGCCGGCAGCAGTGGAGAAAACAATCGAGAACGTCGGCCGGGCTTTTCGGGCAATGATCACGGAGGCCACCGGCACGCCAAGCGCAAGCAGCGCCCACAGTTTGGAGGTCTGGATGAAAAAGTCCGTCAGGGCGGGGAGCTTCGAGCCAAAATCGGCAAACATGGCTTCAAAGACGGGCGCACTCAGCGACGCCGTCAGGCACTGCGCAGAGAACAGCAAAGGGAGCACACACAAACAGGTGGCCACGGTTCTTTCGAAACGGTTCTTTGATGTAATGTCATGATCTAGTTTTTC
>JBEHXD010000221.1:0-8261 GCA_048498875.1 Verrucomicrobiota bacterium | reverse complement strand
CAGGAGCGTGCTTTTCCCGCAGCCCAAGCCGCGCGCGCAGCCGGCCTCTACGCCGGCAACATCAACGGCGACGCATTCTCCGACGAGATCAAGCAGCAGGCCATCGCCAAGATCGCTGCCGAAATGGGCGGACCGATCGATCTGGTCGTTTATTCCCTCGCCTCTCCCCGCCGCCAGCACCCGCGCACCGGCGTGGTGCACAAATCCACCCTGCAGCCCATTGGCGCGCCTTACACCAACAAGACGGTGGATACCGACAAGGGCATTGTCAGCGAGATCACCATTCAGCCCGCGGATGACGCCGGGATCGCTGACACGACTGCGGTGATGGGCGGCGAAGATTGGGAGATGTGGATTCAAGCCCTCCTGGACGCCAAGCTCCTCGCGCCCGGGGCGACGACGGTTTCGTATTCTTACATCGGGCCGGTTCACACCTGGCCGATCTACAAAGACGGCACCATCGGCCGCGCCAAGATCGACCTGGAGCGCGCAGCGAAGGCGTTGGACGCCAAACTCAAGGCGGCGCTTGGCGGCCGGGCCTTCATCTCCGTGAACAAGGCGCTGGTCACCCAGGCGAGCTCAGCCATCCCGGTAGTGCCCCTCTATATTTCGATCCTCTACAAGGTCATGAAGGCAAAAGGCACTCATGAAACCACCATCGAACAGATGCAGCGCCTGTTTGCCACGCAGCTCTATAACAGCACCCAGCCGAAATTCGACAGCGAAGGCCGGGTCCGGATCGACGACTGGGAAATGCGCGACGACGTGCAGGCCGAGGTCTCAAAGATCTGGCCGCAGGTCACGACTGCGAATCTTGCTGAGCTCACCGATATCGCCGGCTACCGCTCCGAGTTCCTCAAAATGTTTGGTTTTGGCCTGCCCACGGTGAACTATGAGGCCGAGGTCGAACCGCACGTGCCGATGACGTGAGGAAAATTACGGACAAGAGAGGTGAATAGCCGTCTTGTTTTGCCATTCTGAACGCAGCGAAGTCATCCCCGTTGGGAAGTCATACTTCGTCGGGAGTGGTATCCCATGGATCCTTCGTTTCACTCAGGATGACAGCAGCGAAGCGGTTTATCGTACTCCCTCGATGAAGTCTCGAGATCGGGTGACAAGGACCGGAAAGCGTTCGTCAGGCATCTTGTTACTTGTCCCCTGATAAGTCTTACTTTCCTCCCATGCGCACTGTCATCCAGCGGGTTTCGTCGGCCAATGTTGTCATCGAGGGACGGATCGCCGGCCAGATTGCCCGCGGACTGCTGGTGTTGGTCGGCATCGAAAGTGCCGATACCGTGGCGGACGGCGAGTGGCTGGCCTCAAAAATCACGAAGCTGCGAATTTTCCCCGATGACGCCGGTCAGATGAATAAATCCGTGATCGATCTCGGCGGAGAAATTTTGCTCATCAGCCAGTTTACACTGCATGCGAGCACTCAGAAAGGCTCGCGACCGTCGTTCAACCAGGCCGCGCCGCCGGATCAGGCTCGCGCATTGTACACGCAATTCATCGCGCAATTGGCCACGGCGCTGGGGCGCCCGATTGCCACCGGGGAATTCGGTGCGGACATGAAAGTTTCCCTGTTAAACGACGGACCGGTCACAATCATCATCGATTCCAAGCGGAGGGAGTGAGGCGGAGCGAAGTTGAGTGTTGAGAGGATGAAAGGCGCAGAGGACGGTGAGATGTAGTTCGAAAGTAGCAGCGGTGGCAACACCGCTGGCCAGCCGTCTGACGACGGACTTTGGTAGGGCGGATTATCCTTAATCCGCCGTCAGGATGAGCGTGGAAATCATGGCATTCGACGGTAATATCGCGAGCGAACGTTCGACGGATTAAGGATAATCCGCCCTACCCCTATCGCCCCGGTCTTATTGCCTTACTCCACTCTTGCCTCGACGCCGGGATCGGACTCCCTGCCAGTGTCCATGGAAGCATTTGAACATGCCCTCATCCTGCTCCTGCTCGTCGCGGGTCTCAGCGTCATCGGCCGCTGGTTGCCTTGGCCACAACTGATCACCTATTTGATCGGGGGAGTCGGCGCCGCGCTGATTCCGGCGTTTCCCCGTCTCGAGCTCGATCCGGGTTTTTTCTTCCTGTGCTTTTTGCCGCCGCTGCTTTTTTCGGACGGATGGCTGATGCCACTGCGGGAGTTTGTGAAGGTGCGCCGCACCATCCTGACCTTGGCAATCGGTCTGGTGGTTTTCACCACCGTCGCGGTGGGTCTGGTCACTCACTGGCTAATTCCTGACATCCCGCTTGCTATGGCATTCGCGTTGGGCGCGATCATCTCGCCGACGGATGCCGTGGCGGTGAGCGCGGTCACGGAACGTCTGCGCATTCCGGACCGCATCAGCACCATTCTCGGCGGCGAAAGCCTCATGAATGACGCCACCGGGCTGGTCGCATTTAAGTTCGCGCTGGCAGCGGCCGCCGCGGGTAGTTTCTCGCTTGGGGCGGCCACCCGCGCGTTCTCGCTGCTCGCGGTGGGTGGTTTCGCGATGGGGCTGATCATTGGTTTTGCGATCGGACGGTTGCGCGATTTTTTGATCCGGCTGCACGTCAGTGATGCGCACATTGAAACGACGCTGTCACTCATGTCGCCGTTCGCCGCGTATCTCGCGGCGGAACAAATCGGAGTGTCGGGCGTGTTGTCCGTGGTGGCCGCGGGACTTTATTCCGGCTGGCGCGATCCCATCCGCATGGATGTGGAAACCCGCCAGAACGCCTTCGCCGTCTGGAGCATTGTGTTGTATTGGCTGAACGGAGTCGCGTTTGTCCTGCTCGGCCTGCAATTCCCCTCGTTGCTCAAGGCCGTTCACGATCACTACACCATTGCGCAGCTCCTGCTTTTCAGTGGCGTGGTCGCGGGAACGGCTACGCTGGCGCGGTTCGCGTGGGTGTTTTCGGGGAGTTACCTGCCCTTTCTGGTGCCCCGGCTGTGTCGCGGTGAAAAACCACCCACCACCGGTGAAGTGTTGGTGATCAGCTGGGCCGGGATGCGGGGCACGGTCACGCTCGCGGCGGCCCTGTCGATTCCGCTGCTGCTGCCGGATGGTTCCCCTTTTCCCGGTCGCGACATCGTCATCTTTCTCGCGTTTGGGGTGATCGCCATCACGCTCCTCGTCGAGGGAACTACGCTCGAGGCGTTGATCGCCCGGTTCGGTTTGCACGAGGACGAATCGCACAGCCAGGAGGAGCGCCTCGCCCGCATCACTGCGGTGGAAGCGGGCCTGAAAACCCTGCGCTCGATGACGTCTGAAGCTAACAGCCCGGACCATTCCGCGGCGCTCGGCCAGGTCGTCGCCGAATACGAGCATCGTTTGTCGGCACTCACGGCCGAAGGGGAAACCCGCAAAAGCGCGCATCGCCGTCGCGTAGCGGGGTATCGTTACCGACTCGCCGCGCTGGAGGCGGAGCGCAAGGCCGTCAACGATCTCTGGCTCGAGGGAAGAATCACCGACGAAATCCACCGGCCGCTGCAGCATCTGCTCGACCACGAGGAAACCACGCTGCGCGCCGGACCGCATACGACTGAGGATTAGGCGGATTTTTGCGGTCCTCGTTTACTCGCCCGAAGTCATGGTGGAACTGGCGATAATTTCGCGGCGAAATTGATACGGGAATTAGAGAATACGCCCGCGACCGTCATCCTGAGCGCAGCGAAGGATCCATGGGGCAAATCGTGCGCTATTCATGGATGTAAGACCAGTCTGCTGACTAGACTTCGCTGCGCTCAGAATGACACGAGGCGGGAGTGTGCCAAGAACCGCCGCGTCTTCGTCCAAAGCGGTTGACCGAAAGTCTAGGCGATTTTGCGTGTTCTCAGATTGTGCACCGGCGGCGATATTTTAAACCGGGGGCATGGCTGAATCATCCCGTCGCACCACGCTCGTTATCGTCGTCATCGCCCTGCTCGCCTTGCTGGCGTTGTTCATGGTCAAGTGCGGACAGGTGGAAAAAAATGTGATGACCGGGCCCGCTTCGCCTCTTGGTGTGGTTGGCGAAGCCAGGAAAACGGAGGCGCCCCCTGTTCCACAAATCGCCGCCGCCGAGGCTCCGGAAGTTTTAACGCCCGCCACGGTGAAAGCTCCGGCAGAAATCGTCGCCGGGTCGACTTTTCAAGTGAGTTGGACAGGGCCGAACAATAAAAACGATTTCGTCACGATCGTCGCCAAGGATGCGCCCGAAAACGCCTACACCAACTATCGGGAAACGCACGAAGGCCCCACGCTGGAATTACTGGCCACCATCGAGCCTGGAGAATTCGAAGTTCGTTATGTCGCCGCCCACGCCAAAAAGGTATTGGGACGTGCGCCGATCATCATCCTGCCGGCTCCCGCCACCTTGGATGCACCTGCGGAAGTTGTCCTGGGCTCAAAAATCACGGTCAAGTGGACGGGGCCGAACAACAAGGAAGACTACATCACCATCGTGGCGAAGGATACGGCCGACGGAAAGTACGATAACTTTGCCTACACCGCGAAAGGTTCGCCCGTGGTCGTGACCGTACCCGTGACTGCAGGCGACGCCGAGTTGCGCTATATGACGGGCCAGGGCGCAAAAGTCCTCGCGCGGCGCACGATCAAAATAAAATCCCCCGACATCAGTATCGATGCCCCGCGGCAGGTGGTAGCCGGAGTCCTCGTTCGCGTAGCCTGGAGCGGACCGAACAATGAAGGCGACTATATCACGGTTGTGCCGAAGGAGACTCCGGACGGAAAATACGGCAACTACACTTACACGCGCGATGGCGCTTCGCTGCAAATTCTCGTGCCCATTATTTCGGGCGAGGCGGAGCTGCGCTACATGACGAGTCAGGGAGCCAAAGTCCTGGCGCGCCGGCCGATCACCGTGGTGGCCGCGACGGTGAGCCTCTCCGCCCCGGATCGCGTGGTGGCGGGGGCCGAACTTTCCGTCAAATGGGTCGGCCCAAACAACGGCGGTGATTATCTCACTCTCGTTCCCAAGACTCTTCCGGATGATCGTTATGGAAACTATACCTACACCAACAAGGGCTCGCCTCTGACCGTGGTGGCACCAAAGGAGCCTGGCGAAGCGGAGGTGCGCTACATGGCGGGACAGGGCAATAAACTCCTCGCCCGACGGGCAGTTACGATTACCGCTCCCTAGCCCCCAAACTTCGCAGATTTTTTTAACGTGGGGTGAAATCTGCGTTAAAGGACCGGTGGAAATGATCCGACGTTAATTTCCGCCCGAAGCGTCCGATTAACGAGGGAATGCCGCACCGTATCCTTCGATACATTTTCCCGTTTTTCCTGCTTTCAACCGGCGCACTCACCGGTGCAGAGGATTGGTCGCACCTTCACATCGGCATGAGTACCGAACAGGCCACCGAGGCCTTGGGACTGCCGCTGATCAAAACGATTTCCAACGGATTTGAACTTTGGATCTATGACAATCATGCCGAGGCGCTGTTTTACGGTGGTCCGTTGATCGGATGGACCACGCCCACCAAGGGTTCCGTACCGGGACGTGCCGTGGATGTGTGGGAAAAAAAGCCGGGCGCCCCCGTCACGCCTTCGTTCGTCCTGCCGCGACTGCCGCCTCCGAAACGACGCGTTGAACGGCAGAGAACCAATGACGAGCCGCTGAGTTCCCCGAACTATCGCCTGGGCGGTTGATCAGGGGCCGCCGATGGGGAGAATCCGTCCGTCGATAAGGGCGCGGCGCATCTGACTACAAATGCGCCTTCAGATTGTGCACGAAGGTGCGGGTGACCTTGAGTTTCGTGCCATTCGTCAGTTCGACGTTGTATTCTCCAAACGGGGCGGTGCTCGCTTTTCGCATGTAACGCAGGTTCACCACCGTGGAGCGATGAATCTGTACAAAATGTTTTCCGGGCAGTTTGGCCATCATCTTGAGCAGGGGCATTCGCACGAAGCGCGCTTTGTCCGCCATGTGCAAACGAACATAGTCTCCGTCCGACTCGATCCAATGGATTTCATCGGGAGAGATGACGATGATTTCTCCATCACATCGGATGAACAGCCGGTTGTCCTCGATCATTGGACGCGTTTCCGCCGGGGCTCGACGTGATTCCGTCCCCGCCTTTAATCTTCCGAGCGAATGCAAAATATCGTCCAACCTTCTCGCCACCGTCGCCTGATCCTGCAATCGCACGGTGGCCTTGGCGCGTGCGAGAGCCGCAGCGAAGCGTGCGCGATTGAACGGTTTCAATAAATAATCCACCGCCTGCACCTCAAATGCCTGCAGGGCGAAATGATCGTAGGCGGTGACAAATACGATTTGCGGCGTTGCGTCGTGCGGCAGCTTCGAGAGCACATCGAACCCCGACATGCCCGGCATCTGCACGTCCAGAAACAGGAGATCGGGTTTGTGGGCGGCGATTGCCGCCACCGCCTGTTCACCGTTGTTGCTTTGGGCGACAATATCGATTTCCGGATCGTCGCGCAGCAGCGAAACGACATTTTCGCGCGCGAGAACCTCGTCATCGACAATCACGGTCCGAATGGTGGAGATCGGGACTTTCATGGGGCTGGGGTTTTAAAAGGAAGAGTTATTTCGGCCACGACCCCGTGCGGTGGGGCGTCGCGCAGGAAAAACCGGGCGCCGTCGCCATAAAGCATGTGCAACCGGGCCGTGGTATTCTGCACACCGATGCCGTTGCGCAAAATGGCTTCGTCCCTCGGCAGCGCAGGACCGTCGTTATACACGGTGAGAACCAGCCGGTCCGCCTCCCGCCGGGCGCTGATCCGCAACAGCCGCGCCGCGGGATCCTTCGAAATGCCGTGCTTCATCGCGTTCTCGGCCAGCGGTTGCAAAATCAGTCCCGGCACCAGGCCCGCGAGACAGTCGGGCGCCAGATCGAACTCCACCTTCAACCGATCCTGAAACCGAATGCTCTCGATTTCGAAATACCGTCGGAGGAAAGCGACCTCCCGTTCCACTGTCTCCATCGCCTCCTGTTGATGATCGAGCGAACGTCTCAACAATTCCCCCAACCCGGCGACCATGTCCTCGGCTTCCCGGGTGCGGCTGTTGCGAATCAGTCCGGTGATGGAATTCAGGGTGTTGAACAGGAAATGGGGATGCAGCTGCATTTTCAACGCGTCCAAACTCGCCCGCACCAACCGGGTTTCCAGGCGGGCATTGGCCACGCGAAGCTCGCCGGCAATCCGCTGGCCCGACCTCCATTCGCGATAAAAGGCGATGCCATAGAAACCAAAGACGAGAAGCAAATACACCAGGGCCGGTGTATAGCTCCAGCCATTCGCGTCGCGAAGATCACCCGCCACCACTGGCAAAAAGGAAACCGGCAGGTGATTTGCGACCACCACCCGCAGCGCCTCGAGCAGGATGAACAGTACGGTGACCACCCCGGCGATGACGCCATGCAGGCCGAGTGACCATGGCCATCGACGATCCATCAGCGTCAGGTTTTGCTGGAGGGAAAGACCGATCGGCACCAGCAACCACCAAATCACTTCGAGCGGCCATTCATTGAGCTTGGTCGCGCGAAACGACGCCTGCGCGTCCCCCCGCAGCCACGGCCACGCGTCGGTGAGCACCACCGCCAGCAGCACCAGGCTTCCTGCCAGCCAGATGCCAAACCAGAAGCGTGGATTGATCCAGAATCGCCTGCGTGACTTTGTCGCGTTCGCACTCATCGATCGGACGTCAGATGCAGCCGCTTGAAGCTCTGCCGTGAAAGCGAATCGGGATACCAGCCGTGGACTTCGGTCGCGAGCATCGTCTGCCTTTGCTCGAACATCATGGGAATGCACGAAAGCTCCGTCATGGCGCGACGCTCCGCCTTTTCGAGCAACGCAAGATGCTCGGCACCTTCCGTGGTATTCGCCTGGGCCAGCAATTCGACCACGGTTGAATCCAACCAGTTGGTTCCCGTCATTTCCCCCGGCCAGGTGAAAACGCCGAGTAGATCCCCGGCATCGGGAACCGTGGCCGTGACGCGACTGTACGAAAGGTCGTAGTCGCCGGTTTTCATCCGTTCATGATATTTTTCGGCGCTGTCATAGGTGATGTACGTCTTCACGCCGAGTTCCCGAAACCAGCGCTCCGCCCAGTCCTGCGCAAAACGATTGGGACGCATCTGCCGGGTGAGCGACCATTGGAGAACCGGAAAACCACGGCCGCCCGGATAACCCGCCGCGGCCAGCAGTCGACGGGCCTCGGCGGCATCTTCCTTCAACAACCGAAGACCTGGACGACGTGCAGGACGTATTCCACAACGCAAGCATTGAACAATAAAGATCCCC